>JAPWUT010000114.1 GCA_028275425.1 Anaerolineae bacterium
ACGGGGGTGGGAATTTGAAACCTATGGCTACCCCCTATCCAAATGCAAGCTCATAAAAATGCGAAACCACCTGAACTTTGGCCCCCAAACGCTCTTCCATCTCTTCTACCGTGAAATCGTCCAAGGTCAGCCGCCCTGAAGAATCCAGCATAACCCTGGGTATGACCACAAGGCCTTCCCAGGACTGCCCCCGCAACGCCTCAACAACGTCCTCCCCTACCATAAGGCCCGATACGGTAACGGTTGGGCCAAAAAGGCGGTTCTCAACCCTTATAACCTCAAGCTGGGAACCGGTAATCTCGTTGAATTCATCGGCAATTTGCTTCACCAGAGGGAAAGGCATAGCTCCGCATGCCGCTACCCCCCTAAGGCTCAGCAAGGGTAGAGCACCTTTGTTCTCCTCCCACTCATCCAGGAAGACCCTGGAAAGACCAACACCGTTCTCCAGCTGGGGAAAACCATCGTATTCCTTGGCTGGCGGGAAAGATAGGCCGGTCAGGAAATACCACTCATCGGATAGATACACCAGCCCCTTCTTTAGAGCACGGCGGAAGCGCTTCTGACGCTCCAGAACCAAGGCAACTACTTCCTCCGCTTCCGAAGGGGCGTAAGGGCGAATCCCCGGAGGGCAGAATTTAGTAACTCCAACCGGCACCACAGCAATGGACTGGACTACAGGGTAGAGCGATGAAAGCTCATCAATGGTGCGCTCAAGGTGCAGGCCATCGTTCCGGCCAGGGATGAGGACAATCTGCGCATGCACTACTATCCCCAAATCGCCGAGGCGCCGGAGCTGTTCAAGGACATCCGGAGCCGATGGGTTGCCCAGAAGCTCCCGCCGCAGAGCTAAATCGGTACTGTGGACGGAAACGTATAGCGGGCTAAGGCGTTGCTCCGCTAACCTATCCCAATCCTCCTCCGTAAGGTTCGTGAGGGTTATAAAGTTGCCGAAAAGGAAGGAATAGCGGTAATCGTCATCTTTTATGTAAAGGCTTGGCCGGAGACCACGGGGGAGCTGATTGACAAAGCAGAACTCGCAGCGGTTCGTGCACCTCCTTATCCCATCAAAAACCGGCTCCTCAAACTCTATGCCCCACTCCTCACCGTAACCCCTGTAAGCCCGGATGACGAAACGCTCCCCCTCTCTATCCACTACTATCTCCAGCTCTTCCTCGGCAGTGTAGAAATTGAAGTCAATGACATCCCTCAGGAAGCGACCATTCACAGCCAGGATGCGATCCCCAGGCCTTAGGCCGAGCCTATAGCCTAATCCACCTGGCTCTACAGCCTTTATAACCCCTCCAGGATTTGCGCTATGGCTTGAGCGCACTTTTCCCACGAGAACCTCGCAGCCCTCTCTTTACCTCGCTCAATGATTTCCTCCGCCACACCCTCTTTCCAGACTCGCTCCATAGCCCGAGCCATCCCTTCCACATCCATCGGGTCCACCATCAAAGCGATTCCTTCCGCAAGCTCTGGAAGTGAAGAAGTATTAGAGCACATCACCGGCACACCGCAAGCCATAGCTTCTAACACCGGAAAGCCAAACCCCTCATACAAAGAGGGGAAAACGAAAAGCTTGGCTCCACTCAAGAGGGCTAAGAGGTCATCCCTTGGGATGTATCCGGTGAGGATTATGTCATCGCGGGCGGGGGGGACGGCTTCACTATAAAGCCAGCCGGGCTTCCCGGCCAGAACAAGCTTCACCGGAGCCGAAGTCTCTTGGCGGAAAAGGGCGAAAGCTTCCGCCAAACGCTTCAAGTTCTTGCGTGGCTGGATAGTCCCCACGAAAAGGAAATAATCCCCTTCAATCCCGTAGCGAGCTTTGACTTTCTCTATCCGCCTCTTATCCTTCACAGGCTTAACGGCCGGGTCAAGCCCAGGGTAAACCACCCTCACTTTGCTCAAAGGAACGCGGTAAAAGGACGCCAAATCCTTCCGAGTGGCCTCAGAATCGGCTATCACTACTGAGGCAACCTGAGCATTGTAGCGGGTTGAAAGGTCAAGGTAAAGCCGCTGGAGAAAAGGATGAGCATGCGGGTAATACTTGAAGCCGAGGTCGTGAACGGTAACGGCGGTAGCTTTGGGATGGATGAGAGGGATGACATGAGCGGGGACAAAGAGGACATCGGGAGGATTGAGGGCCATCTCCAGAGAGAGGCGAAAGTGGGTCCAGAGGCGAGGGAAAGGCATGACTTTGAACTCTAAGCTGGAGAAGCCTAAAAGCTCGGCATAGAATTCCTCAGGGGGAGGGGAATTGAAGTAGAGGCGAAGGGTGCTATGGCTAAACTTCGCCAAGTATTTTATGAGGAAACGGGAGTAGTTCTCGGTTCCGGTAGGCGAGGAAGAGACAGCCCTGCTGGCGTCTATCCCGATTAGCATTACTCTTCCAAAGCCTTTATTTTAGCGAGCCGGCGCTGATGCCTTTCCGCCCCGGAAAAGCTCGCCTCTAAGAAGGCCTTGACCACTTCCATGGCTACTCCTCTTCCGATTACCCATGCCCCTAAGCACAGGACATTGGCATCGTTGTGCTCGCGAGCCATCCTGGCGGTAAAGACATCGTGGCAGGCGGCAGCCCTCACCCCCTTTATCTTGTTGGCTGCTATGCTCATGCCGATGCCCGTCCCGCATATCAGGATACCCAAATCGGCCTCGCCATTAGTCACCATTTGGCCTACGGCGGCAGCAAAGTCCGGATAATCGGAAGGCTCGGTGGAATAAGTGCCGACGTCGTGGACTTGATGCCCCAATTCCTGCAAAAGCTTCATAACATCTTGTTTGAGGTTAAATCCGGCGTGGTCTGAACCTATGGCGATGCGCATTTTCCTTCCTCCAGCCATTCCTTGGCTTTGCGGACCCTCCTTCCAATCGGAGGATGGGAATAGAAGAGGATTTCGGCCCAGCGAGGGGGGAAAGCTTCGGCCAGGTTCTGGTTTGCCAGTTTAACCATTGCCGAGGCAAAAGCCTCAGGCTTGCAAGTAGCCTTAAGGGAATATTCATCGGCAAGCGATTCTCGCCAGCGAGAGTAAGCCGAGGTAATCGGGGTAAGGACGAGGGTCAAAAAACCCATGAGCCCTGCCAGGAGGGGGAAAGCTCCGATGTCTGCAAGCCCCTCATAGCCCATGGATCTGACAAGGAAGGGGAAAACTTGCCCTGCAATCCAGAAGGTGAGGAAACTCAAGATAGCCTGGAAAGCTATCCCCAAGGCCATATCATGGTGCAAGTGGTGGGCAAGCTCGTGGGCCAAGATGGTCTCAATCTCATCCGGGGTGTAATCCTTGAGCAAGGTATCGCCCAAGAGGATGCGGCGAGTGTTCCCCAAACCCACCAATAGCGCATCACCTGCCGTAGTTTTAACCGAAAGCTTGAGAGTGAAGATGCCCCGAACTTTGGTCCGAGCTTTCTCCGCCAGGCGCATGAGCCTTGCCTTGAGCTCCTCATCCTCCAAGGGATGGAAAGGAATGAAGAGCGGGAGGATTAGGACCGGGAATAGGTTGGCCAAAATTACCGTGAAGAAGGCGAAAGCAATCCAAGCCCAGAGCCACCACAAATGCGGCGAGCGGGCCAAGAGGAAATACAAAAGCTCCGTAGCCAAGAGGCCAAGCGATACGGCTAAAGCCAAGGCTTTGAGCTGGTCTGAAAGCCAACTCCTGAGGGATTGGGTTGAAAGGCCATAGCGATGCTGAAGGACAAACCCCTCGTACCAGGCCAAGGGGAAGCCTGTAACCCAGTAGAAGGCGTAGAAAGCAAGGAAATACAAAGCCACCACGGCTACTTGCCCGGGAGCAAAGCTTTCTACAGCCTCTTTCAGCCTGGCCGATAACCCCCCGAAGATGAAAATAGCCAGAATAACTGCTCCTTGGAGGAGGTCTAAAGCGAAGAGTAGATAACGCTTACGGGCGTATTCCTTAGCCTTCTTCTGGCGTTCAGGGTCAAAATCTAAGCTCATCTTTCCTCCAGCTCAATCCCTTCTCTTTTGAGCAAGGCAGCAGCAACTCCCATCCCTTCCCGAAGAGCGCCCGTAAAAGAGCCATCGTGGATAAACGTGACCCCGCAGGATGGGCTGCGAGCCTTGAGGATAGCCTTCTTCGCCCCAACTTTGCGGGCCAAGGATAGGGCCTGATGTGCTCCTTTGATGAAGGCTTCGGTTATGTCAACCCCATCCTGGCGCACGACCTTGGCTCTCCCCTCCAATACATCCTGGCCATCTCCGCCTTGAATCTCAGCTGGGAGCCTGGGAATAGGCAAGCCTCCTGCTACTTCAGGGCATATGGCTACAGCGTGCCCTTCGGCTACCAACCTCTGGATTTCCGGCACCGGGGAGCTTCCCCCGTCGTATCGGCAAGGGATGCCGGCAAGGCATGCACTCACCAAAATCATTTCGCCTCCAAAGCTGCCACCGCTAAGCCCACCAAGAGCCAAAAGAGGCTCACGGAGTGGGGGAAATCCAGGTTGAAGAAGTAGTGATCAAAAATTCCCCCTACCAAGGCCCCTCCTATGGCCCCCACAAGCCCCACCATTATTGCCTCCATCTCCTGGTCCGAAGTTAAAGCTTTCCACTTCTGGAAGAGCAAGGAAAAGAACCGCCCCACGATGGTCAGGAAAATCCCAACCCCAGGGATGCCGATGTATTCAGCCATGAGGAGATAGAGGCTGGAGACACCGATGTAAATGTCAATGTCCGGCGTCCCTGAGAACCCGACCCCAAGCCATGGGTAGCGAGAGATGAGGATTAAGGCATCTTTGTATTCCCCGAAACGCATCTTGGTGGCCAAATCTTTCCCGGCTAAACCTGCTTGGAGCCTCTCAAGGTAAGGTTGGGCTTGAGGGAGGAAGATGACAAGCAAGAAAGCTAAAGCCACAAGGGCAAAAATAGCCCTATAGCGGACAAGGCCAATGATTGACAGGGCGGCCAAGAGACCCAAAAGCGCACTCCGAGAATAAGTGAGGTAAAGGCAGAACCACAGAACTGCGAGGGAAGGAAGGACCAAATAGCGGGGAAGGAAAGGCTTGCGAGCGAAAAGCTGCGGGGTGAATAGGGCAATGGCAATCATCATTGAACCGCCCAGAACATTAGGGTCTATTGAAGTGCCCACAGCCCGCAGGGGAAGCTCCGGATTGTTCTCCACGTAGCGCAATACACCCCATCCCGTTGGGTACCCGACCCTCCCCAAAGCCGAGAGGATGCGGACAGCGGTATAGCTGGGCAGGAAGTAGATGACGATGGCGATGATGGCCTCGGCCAAGGCAAAGGCCCCGATAGCCGCCACGACTTGCTTGAGTTTCACCTTTTCCTTCAAGGTGTTTATCACAGCGAAGAAAAGAGCTATGGCCAGGATTATCTCCACGAAATGCCTCAGGGTAGTGGCAGTAAGCTCGGCGTGAGCGAGGCCTGCTACGAAGGAGGCGCATGCCAACAGGATAAAGGCGACGATAAATGGGCCGATTGGGGAACCGTCAATCGGGCTCTTTTTCAGAGCCGCTCCTGTAATCCAAGCGCCGAACACCAAAAGCAAGGCAGCATCCAGAAAAGTCGGGTAGAACCCGAGCCTGAGGGGCAAAACCCCGAAGGGCAAGAGGTAAATTATGGCCACGAGGCCGAAGAAGCCCCACTTTATATCGCTCAGAGTGAGGATAACGCCTATGATAGCGATAGTCAATCCCCAAGCTATCATGGGGGAGAGGAAAGCGATGTATGCTCCTCCGCACAAGGCGACAAGGACAAATAGGGCGGCCAAAGCCCAACTGGCTTTAGGGTTTTGAGAACGCAGTAGAACCCTCTGAAGCCTCTCCATCCTTACCTCACCCGAAAAGTATACCATTGAGGGGCTAAAGCAGCAAGCTTTGCACCGACTGAAGTTGG
>JAPWUT010000115.1 GCA_028275425.1 Anaerolineae bacterium
ACCGGGCTACCCACGGCGAAAGAGGCGGAGAGGAAGGACACCTTCTCTCCCACAACCGCAACTTTCAGCGCAACTTTCCGCCCAATCCAAGGGAAGTTCAGAGTTTATAGTTCTTTGGCAACTACCTCTCTCATCTTTCCAAAAGAGAGAATCCTGGACTATTGCTCGGCCAGGATGGCTGAGGCTTTGATCAAGGATGGATTCTTACAGGGGGGCGAAGGCAGCACCGTTAAGATAAAGGGGAGCGATGTTGAGCAGGCCGTCTCCGCCTTCCTCGGTGAGGCACACCTCAGGGACGAAGAGGTCGTGGCCGAGCTGCGAAGGGATCGGCGGGTGGTCATCACCAGGAAATCGGAGATTCTAAGGAGCCAGGATGTGGCAACCGCCCTACGGCTGCTCACAGATCAGGAAGGCGACAATAGGACCCAAAGGCAAGAGCAGGCAAACCTGATCAAAGAGAAGGTTGCATCGCTCCTTGAAGTAGCAAAGGAGGCTCTGGAGCGCAGGGTCCTGGACGAGGTAAAGGGGAGGGGCTTACAATTCGCTACCCTTTTCCTGGAAACACTGACCCGTGAGCCTCAGCCTGGGGAAGTTGACAGAACTACCACATCGCTATTGGGCTTGCGGCGGAGAATAGAGCTGAAAGGCGTCCCGGAGAGGGCGCTGGAAGAAGCCGAGAGGAGCTACGCCAGGGCGAAAAGCCAGCTCAGAGCATTTGAGGGGAACATTTTTTGGAAAGGGATGAGGTTTCTCCCGTTTTTCTTCAGGTCCCTGTGGCAGCGCACATTGAAGGAGCGCATCTCAAGTTGCCTTACGTACATGGAAGAGGCTAACGAGAGGGCCCTTGACATTGAGGCCCAGAGGAGGGCCTCGGATCTCTACAACGCTCTGGTAGCGGAGGCGAAGCGCCTTCTATTAAGCCTGGCCCAGGTCCGTCAGAAGCTGGTGGTTGCCGCAGAGAAACTCTCGGCCGAGGCTGAAGATAAGCTAAAGCCTCCCTCGGCCTTAGAGGGGGTATACGAGCTGGTCACAGAGGTGGTTGATGCCGATTACATCAAGCGATACTACGAAGAGAGAGCAGTCTCCATTGACTTCCCCACCGCCTTCCGGGAATTCGCCCGGAGCCTGCCGGATATGAGGGTGGCCCAGTTGGAGATGAGGAGCGATAAAGATTATATCAACCGGCTGAAGGAATATGCTGCCGGCTACTTCCGGGAAGGCCTGGAAAAGATTCACGTGCTCGACATCCTGAGCGAAAGAGCACCTGAGGAAATAGAGGAGCAATTCCAGAAGCTCACGAGTCACTGCGAGCCATTCTGCAGGTATGATAGGGCCGGCCTCGGCGAGGAGCCAGAACCTATCTTCGTGTCCATCATCGGCGTCGAGGATAAGGGTGACCTCAGGATTCCGGAGCGCTACCGCAACGAGGCCATTTCTACCGGCCTCAGGCACCGCATTGATGCCTTCAGGGCTTTCCACGGCATCCCCGCTTTCCTCATAAGCGATATGGGAGAATACAAAAGCTGCTACGAGCGGGCGAGGAGCGGCATAGATCCATTGCACATTGGCAAGGGATGGGAAAGGTTTGAAGACCTCTTCCCTGAGCTGAAGAGGGAAGCCAGGGACACCTTTGCCCTTGCCTTGGCCTTTGACTTCATCGTTCAGATTGGGGAGTGGTACTACTTTGACCCCGAGCGGAAATACAAGGAAAAGGGGGTGCGACCACCTCAAGAGAACAGGCTCGCCCAAGGGAGGGAGAAAGCGGAGGAGGCCTTCATTGAAAGGGATGAGGTGGTGAAGAGGGCGATGGAGCTTATTGAAGAGGAGATCGCCAGGAAAGGAAATGAGGCCACCGTAAACTTCCTCCGGCAAAAGGTAGAGGAATGCGAAGGGAAAATTAGGGACTATCCCACCAGTGCCCTGCGGGAGTTTTGGGAGAAGGATGTTGAAGTCTTCAGGCGGAAGATAAGAGCTTTGCAAGGGTAATGGATTAAGCAATTATGGAAGAGAAGTTAAGCATCACAGCGTCCCCCTCAGTGGTGATAGGCCTGGGAGAATTTGGGCTGAGAATAGTTGAGAGAGTCCGAGCCGAGCTTATTGAAGTTGAGCCAAAGCTGGAGCTCATCACCGGTTTCGTGGCTGTGCGAGGGGTGGGCGAAGGTAGAATAGAGGCCTCCCCCCTCACTGATTCGCCCATTGAGGGCGAATGCGTGGACATGCCCCGGCGTGAGGCCTTCCAAGCGTTCAAAGAAGCCTTGCCCCAGGCGCAAGCTCAGGTACATGAAGCCCTAAGGAAGGTAAGGCTCCACCAGAGTTTGGTTGCCGTTGGGAAGCGGCCGGAGGAGGTCGGCCTCTACGTTTACATCGTGGCTGACTTGCGGGAGGGCATCCCAAGCGGCATCATCCTTCCCCTGTCCTATCAAGTCCATGGCCTCCTTGCAGATCAACCTTACCATTACATTGTCGGCCTCCTCTCAATCGCCAACTTCTCTCCACCCTTGGAGCAACCCAAGGAGAGGGCAATGTTGTATGCCACACTTAAGGAGTTGGATTACTTCATGCGGATGCCTTACGCCAAGGCCAGTGTGAACGAGTTGATGGGCTTTCCCGTAAGTGGTCCTCCCCTTAACCGCTGCTATTTGTTTGATGTGACCAAGGAAGATGGTTCCCTGGTTGAGGGACCCGAGGAGTTGCGTAGCGCCATGGGCTGCTTCTTGCTTGCTCTACTTATTTCCTCCTTTGAGGAGGAGGTAGGGAAAAGGCTCCATCGCCTCAGTTTGGTGGAGAGAGGCGGATTCTATTCCAGCGGAGGGGTAGCCGTTTTATCCTACCCCGTGGATAGAGCAACAATTTGGTGCGCGGCTAAACTGGGAAAAGATTTCATAGAGGAGCAACTTCTCAATCCATCACGCCTCAACCTCAGCGCTCTGAACGAGGAGGGCGAACGGGTAGGGGAGGAGGCCTTAAGCCTTAAAAAGTGGACGGAAGAGCTAATAAATGGGATACCGGCCAGAATGATCGGCGAAGGACTCCACATTGAGTTGGAGGTGGATAGGCCGAATTTTGGCCAGATAGCTAAGGAGGATTGGGCCGACAGAATCGCCAGCTTTGACTCCCTCTTTGGAACACACCGCTTCCCTCTCTATTGGCGCAAGCTGGAGGAGAATGCCTCCCAGCTCCATGAGCGGGTCATATCTCGGCTCTCCGAAGCCCTTGATTCCACCCTCACGGAGGCTCGGCTTTACCCTTCTGGCATCCCAGGAACTCGGAAAATCCTGGAAAAGCTTGAGGAAACCTTGGCGAAGCGGAAGCAAGAATTGGAGCGATGTAGGGCCGATTTTCCCTCAGACCCCGAGGGAGACTTACGCGCCTTGGAGGAAGCTGCCCTGAACTTCCCGCCCTTCCTTGCCCTCTTAGCCCGGCTTCTACTCCTCTGTGTCTTGGAGGTTTACCTCGTCCTTCCCTTATTCCTGTTGCTTGGCTTCCCTCTCCTCTTTTCCCTCCCCCTTCTCCTCACCATTTGTCTCCTCACCGTGGCAGGTGGCTTATATTGGTTCAAGCGAGAGGACGACATCCTCATTCAGAAACGGGAGAGGTGCATGGAGAACGTGGGGCGCAAGTACAGCGCTATGCTGGAGAGCCGAGCCATCGCCGAAATCAAGGAGATTATACAGGAAATTGAGGGATGGATTGAGGAGATGAGGGCAAAGCTGGATGACCTCTGGAGGGAACTGGAGGAGGCGCGAGATAAGCTGCACCAGGCCATGGAAGCAAGCCTCGCAGCAAAGGAGCCTTTCGTGCGCTCGGCGGTGGGCGAGGATGTTCTTAGGGACTTCTACATCCGCTTTGCCCCTCCCAGGGAGGCTTTGCTTTCCTCTTTGCTGGAGGAGGAGGGGTTGCTCGACAATTGGAAGGACCTCAAAGAGGGGGTAATTAGGGAAAAGCTCCTTTCTTTCGGAAAGAAGGCCTTCCGCGGGCCGCTGCGGGAGGTCTCGCTTGATCAAATCCTGCGGGAGCGGACACCCCCTTCCCCGGAGGAGAGGCTGAAGCCTCTTTTAGATTTGGCAGTGCCACTCTTGAAATTCAGCCTTGCAGGCCTCGGTGAGGGGCTTTCTGCCTGGTCAGGGGATTTCATCGCTTTAGAAGACCTTTCCTCCTCAGTGCTGAAGTCCTTCATCTCCAAGGAGTTGAGAGAAGTGGAGCCTTCTTCTACCGGTGACCGCTATCACCTCTTCCTTTGTAGGACAAGGCACCTTCTGCCCTTGATTTCCATAGGCACGGTGGTGAGACTGCTGAAGGAGCCTTACCAAAAGATGGATGAAAAGGAGAGGAGGGCTCTGCACTTATTTGACGAATGGGCCGATCTTCCGGAACCACAGGTTAGCGTTCGGAGGTGAACGGAGACGATTGGGGGAACGAGAATGTTTAGGAAGCGTCTTTTTCAATCGGTTTTGGCCTTTGTGTTGCTCTTCTTCGTCTTGCCCACCCACCTTCTGATTTGGGCATCCACGGCCCCTCATCTTACCGTAGGTGTGAACTATAAATACTTGCTCCTCCTGTGCGTTTGCTTCCTCTTGGTTCACTTCCTGGTTGTGCTCCTCTTCAAGCTGGCGGCCATCTTCAGGCATGAGGGAAAGCTCGCTTGGGCCGATGAGCTTTGTTGGCCCGGAGATTTGCGGGGGCTGGATAGCTTTCTCCTTTGGGTTTTGCCGCTAATTTCCCTCGGCCTGGCACTGGCAGCACTCAGGTGGAGGACAGAGGATGCCCTCTTTCTTTCAGCGCTGGTGTGGTTCGGCCTGCTTCTTAACCCCAAGGAGAAACCTCCCAGGAGGCCCATCCCCCTACCTGTAAGGGTTCCGGACGGAGATATTCATAAACGCTACAGGTGGAAGTTTAGCGAGAGTTCGCCCCACTCTGCGGAGAGGGTCCCCGTGGAGTTCACCCTTGAGCTTGACATAAGCAGTGCCAGATATAAGGCATGCAAGGAGGAGCCGAGGGAACTAAACCCGCTTCGGTGGGACAAATATGTTGTGGCCCCTCTGCCTGAGGTAGAGGTTTTAGCGGCCAAGATGGCTGAGCTCCATCGGGAGAGGGGGTATTGCACCTATGACCAGGCGGCGAACGTGTTGGCTTTTGCCCAGCAGTGCATCGTGTATACTAAGGACCTCTCGCCCGAGGGGGAGGAAATAGAGTATCCCAAATATCCAATTGAGAGCCTGGTGGAGGAAGCCGGGGATTGTGAAGACCACGCCATCTTAGCCGCGGCGGTCTTGAAGAGGATGGGATTTGATGTAGCGCTTCTCTTCTGCCCTGGCCATGCCGCCCTTGGCGTTGCTGGTGCCGATGGGTTACCGGGCACATATATAGAGGACAGAAGAACCGGAATCAAGTATTTCTACGCCGAAACCACAGCCGAGGGGTGGGAGATAGGCGAACTGCCGCAGGAGCTAAGGGAGGAGGAGTTCATAATCCTGCCCATAGTCTTGGCTATTGAGCGGTAGGGGGAGTGAGGTCGCCACAGGCTGACAGGAGGCTAAAGGCCCAAGGAGGCTGATTTCAATCGGTTCAAGCTTGCCCTTACCGGTGGGATAGGTTAAAATATAACCAACCGAGCATGCCCAAGATTTCCAACGCCGCAGCCGGCTTCACAGTACCCTTCCGGACTACGGAAGAGGGAAGTGGGCGGCAATGCGAAAGGGCGGAGCTTGCCTGGCGTAAGCCAATGGCCAAAATCCGAGGATGAAGGGGGGTTGGGGCACTTTTGGCGATCCTCGGATTTTTGGCCCGGGTTGCAACTAAAAGTAGGGGTTAA
>JAPWUT010000117.1 GCA_028275425.1 Anaerolineae bacterium
TACGACGCGCAAAGCCCCGCCGTCATACCCTCCAGGCTCGGAAGAGGCATCCCCCACGAGAAGCAAATAGCGCAGAGAAGGAAGGCCCATCACAAATTTTCGGATGGCCTCTGGAGACGGCCTTCCATCGCCAAAGGAATCGTAGATGGCCTGGGGGTCGGCCAGGCCAACCTTTAGTCCCTCCTTTCGGCGGTAGTCCAGCAGGGGTAGAAGGGCGCTATGGAAATCGGGCGGGGCAATGGCCAGGTATTCAACGCCTGAGAATTCTTCCAGGCGAAGGGGTTTCGCCGGCCGCACTCCTTCAGGGGCAGGTGCCCTTTGAGGGATTCCTATCCAGTAGCGGTGTCCGGGATAGGTGGGTATGAGGCCATCGGGTGGGATGGGGCAGCCTTGAGGGTGGAATGGCTCGGTTATGTCAAAAGCATAAGCACCAGGCGGGACCTTTTCAACCTTCAAAGCCTGCCCCAAGGCTTCCCACTCGCTTCCGTCAACTTCAACTTTGCGCTGCCAGGCAATCTCCAGGGAATCAAGCCAGATAACCGAAGCCTCTACCTTTTCCGGGAGGAGGTTTTCCAGGACGAGGGTGTGATTGATGCTGGTTTCCTCCTCTTTCCACCCTGCCTCAAACTCTTTCATCCCCATCCCATCCCACTCCCATTCTCCGACAAGGCGATTATCCCACCAAAGGCGCAGAAGGTGGTCGGGGGCTGGAGGGAAAGAGGAATGGCTCCAGATGCGTAAGGTAACCGTGACTGGCCCAGGGACAGGTTCGGTCAGGGTGATGGTGAAGGTCAGGGAGCCGGGGGCATAGAGGGGAGCCCAGAGCCAGGGGATTTCGGCCTCGGCTTGGGGAAGGTAGCGATTGTCTTCCTCAAGGTGGAGGAATGTGAAGGCGCTTTGATAAGGATTCGCCTCCAAGGGAAAGCTCTCTTCCTTTGGGCAAGTGATAATTGAAGGAGTGCGGCCTTTCTCCAGGCGGAATGCAGTCCGGCCGGAATAGCGGCTGAGCTGGTGAGGGGCGAAAAAGAAAAAGCCCCAGCCTGAAGGCGTCTTCTGGGGCAAAATCGGTATCTGATGGTTTGCGAGGGTAAGGGTAAGTGGGGGGAAGGAATCCCTCAGCGAGTCAAAGCCCAGCTTTGACAATACTTCCGGCCCAAGCCAGTATCCCCCTTCTCTTTCTACCTCCACAAACCAAGCTCCTGGTTCCGATTCCGGGGTAGGCGCAGAACAATCGGAAAGGAGCAGAGCCAAAGCCAGGATGATTGCCCACCGCTTCAGCCTCATTTTCGGGATTGCTTGAGCCAAATTATTCCCCAGTAGATTAAGCCGAGGCTTACGGCTCCTCCGAGGGCAAGGATGCCCCACACAGGCCAGGATTGAATCGGAGCCTTCTCCTGGCCTGGTTCAGCCTGAGGCCAAGTTGGGGTAAATTTGATTGGCCTCACGGCTAAGGCGGCCGTCGGCGATTTAGGAGGAGTTGGCGTTAGGGTGGGAGTGACTGGCGGAGGTGAAGTCACGATAACAGAAGGCGTGGGGGATGGGGCTTTGGGCAATTCAAAAGTAGGCGGCGAGGTTGGGCTTGGGGTTAAAGTCGGCCTTGGAGTAAAAGTGGGAGATGGAGTCGGAGTCGGCGTGAGAGAGGGGGTCGGACTTGGGGTAAAGGTTGGGGAAGGAGTAGGGGTTGGGGTGGAAGTAGGGGATGGGGTAAAGGTAGGGGTTGGGGTTGGAGTTGGGGTGAAAGTGGGAGTTGGGGTAGTGGGGAGGGGGACATAGACCAAAACGGGGCCATGGAATTCGCTGGACCCATCTGTCTCCATGGCTTCCAGTTGGTAAAAGTAGGTCTGGCCAGGCTCAACATTCGCATCTGTAAACTGGTAGGAAGCGCCGACAATTTCCCCTACGGCCGGGATGAGGTCCGAAATGCGGGAGTAGACTCCGCCTTCCGAAGTTGAACGCAAGATGTAGAAGCCCAACATGTTCACTTCGCTGGCCGTTTCCCAACGCAGAACAACCGCTTGACCTTCCACCGTTGCGGTGAAGGAGACAAGGGTTACAGCCGCATAGGCCGGCAAGGCCAGGAGAGCCAGGGTCAGGATTAAGCGCAGTAAGAAACGAGCCAAGCGAAGCCCTCTCCAAAAGGTCAGGACAAGGGGCCGGTAAGGAATGGGTTTAACACGGCCATTTCGCACCAGCCAAACGGCTTTGCCCATGAGAGCTTCAGCAGGCCAAGGAGGGTCGGGGGTAGGGATAGCATCGCCTTGGGTTAGGAGTTTGCCATCGGCTGACAGGCCGCGGAAGCGGTGCAGGAGTAGGCCATTGTTAGTCCGGAGAAGGATTACATCTCCGGGGCGAAGTTCCTCCAACCTTGCCGGTTTCACAAGGATTGAATCTCCGGGCAAAAGGGTTGGGAACATGCTGCCGCCTTTGACTTTGAGGCGCAGCAGACCTTCCCAGCTTCCTCCAAGGACTTCAACCCATGCCTTTTCCACCGCTCCACCTCAATGGAAGTTGCGCAGCACAAGGGGTAGGTAAACGTTGAAGCCAACCCTAATTGTGGCCCCTGCCGAGAATGGGCCAAGGTGAGCAGTAATCGGGACATTGGCCAGGCTGCTGGGTGCAGTGTAGACCCCCCACCCGTTCAATGCCCCAGCCCCTACTGTCCATTTGGGAGTGACTGGGAAGGCTTGCCCGAAAAGGGTGGTGCCGGTAACGCTGAAAACCTCGGATAAGGTGATGGTAGCGCCTGGGGTCACAGTGATTAAAGTGGGCGAGATGGAAATTTCCTTCCACCAGGGAAGCCAGAGGGCCGGGTCGCCCAGGAGGGTGTAGGTGCGGGCAAGGTGAGAATAGGACACAACCTCCCGGCCAACCTGGGTCAGGGGGCCTAACTGGAATTTCCCTCCCTGGAACATGGCCCGATACACCGCTCGGGCCATGAGATACTCTTCATCCACCGAACCCAGCCCGGCCGGCCCGAAGGCGGCAATCGCCCCCCGGTCAGTCAGCACCGTAGTGGCCCACTCGCCGATGGAGCGGGTGTCCGTAAAGCTGGGGTATTGGGGCGGGAACATCCAGTAGCCGTCCCAGCAGTCCAGGGAGATGAGGAAAGGAAGCCCTACGGTGCCGGTTAAACTGGCCAGTTCCGTATTGCGCACAAGGGGCTCGTGGGCCCAGCGGTTCACCGCCGCATGGCCTACGTAGGTGAGCAGCGACGCCCCTTCGCTCCAGGTGGTGGTCAAAGCGAGGGTCGCCGATAGGCAGGATGTAGGCGGGCTGACCGGCGAGCCGCAGTAATCGTTGAGGTAAACGGTACGGGTGAGCATACCGGCGGGCAGTTCTCCGGCCAGTGCCTGGGCGATGCCCAGAAAGTCTCCGGCGGAATCGGGGACGTTGTCAGCAGAGAGGATGGCGCGCTGCCGCCATTCGGCCGGGAGAAGGCTCTGGCTTTCGTAGGCCAGGATTTTCGCCACCGCTCCTTTCGCTTCCTCCACCGAACCAGCGGGAATCCGCCCCACCGCCAGCTCCGGGAAGCCATCGCCGTCCACATCCCCGTAGAGGCTATCCACCGGGACTTCCCCCTGCCAGGGGTCGGCAAACTGGAGGTAAGGGGGAATCCAGACAGGCGTGGGGGACCCATAGGTGCCTGGATTGTAGCCCTTGAAGTTGAAGTGGCCATCCCCCACCAGGAGCAGGAAGGAGGGCGGCGGACCGGGCCAGTTTTCGTAGGCATAAGCCACGAAGGAGCGGATGGCCTCAGGGTGGAAGATGCCATCGTTGAAGAGGTTGTAGAGGTCCTCCACCGGCACCAGTTCCACCCGCAACCCCTGGGCCCGGCGGTGCTCCGCCAGAGGACGGACAGCAGTGATGAAGGCGGAAGGTGCAATGATGATTTCGTCGGCACCGGGGGAAGAAAGCAGCCCATCCGGCGGGCAGTAGCGGGTGAGGGTAGGTATTGTCCTTACCGCACTTTCGCCCACCAAAAGGTAGGCCGTGCCCGCAGGGGCTTCGTCCCGGAAGGCCACAGCCCAGGAGCCAGCGGAAGAAAAGACGGATGCGCCGGTGAGGCGGACGGGGTTGGGGGGGTCTGTGATGTCGTACAGCCGCACGGCGGAGGTGGTGAAGCCGGTGGAGGTAATCAGGACAGGGCCAGAGATTGGCGAGGTCATGGAAAGAACGTCCCCGCTGGCCTCGGGCCGGCGCCGGTAAGTTACCTCCACCCAGTTGAGGTAAAGCTGCTGGGGGCCGCCATCGGTAAAAACCTGCATTGCCAGAAGGTTTTGTCCCTCCCGGAGCAAAGCGGAAGGAAACGTAAGGGTTGCCGTCCAGCCAACCTTGCCCGATTCGGTGGTCTCGCCAATGGAAGTGCCGTTGAGGGCGAAGCCGATGCGGTGGAAGTTCTCGGTGCGGCCGGCCAGTTCCACTTTAAGGGTTGCCATGTATTCCCCCGTGACCACAGCAGTCAAGGTGAGGGGATAGGTGCGGGTGAGGGAGGAACCAGCGGTGACGAATTCCCAGAACCAGGTGTCTTCGGTGCGGGGGTTCGTGGACCAGCGGGCCCAGTAGATGAGGTTTTGCTCAAAGCGGGTGGTGGCCGTGTACCAGTCCAAAGGCGGGGCCGAAGCAACCGGTGCAACGGAGCGAGTTCCCATCCGGGAACCCGATGTCGTGCCATCCACCACCAGCCAGTAGACGTTCTCGTCGGTGTACTTTTCGTCCTGGACGGAGCCGTGGAATTTCTGGCCGTAGAAGAGGAGGGCATCGCCGGGGCCCAGAGAGCCATCCCCGCCGTCTTCCACTTCCATTGCCACTTCCTGCCCCCGCCAGAGGAGGTGCAGAGCGGAAAGCTTATCGGTGGGCACTCCGGCATCGGCCAGGGCCTGGTACGGGATGCGGTAGAGGCCATCGGCTGTTACGGTTATGCGCCAGGCAGGGCAAGGAAGCAAGCGAGGGTGATGAGGTTTCCCCAGGCTGAGGGGGTGGAAAGAAGCCGCGGCCAGGGGCAGCGGGCCAGGTTCCGAAGGGACAAAGAAGGGGTCAGGAGGCGGAGGGGGAGGCGATGCCGAAACGCCCCAGACCATGATGGCCAGCATCGCCCCTGTCCAGCCCAAAAGAAACCCAATCCGCCACCTCAGCAGGCCGACGAGCTTCTGCAGTTCTCCCAATTTACCAATCCCAGGGGAAGGGAGGGAGCCCAGTTGGGCTTCCGGCTTGGACCTCAAGCTCACCTTCGTAGATTATATCGGGTGGTTCGTAACGCATGGTGCACCTCCTTTGCCGGCTCAAGAGCTTTTCCGGCCTGAGCGGAAGGCAAAACTTATGCCCAAGGCCAGGAGGACTATAGCGGCCACAGCTAACACAGGCCTCTGGCCCGCTGAAGCTTCAAGCCCCTTCAAAGTAACCCGCGTTGGCCCCCCTGTCCCACTGTTGATGAGCTCATTACAGGTGTCATCCCTGGAGGAAATATGGGTAAACCAGGCTCTTACAGGGCTCCCGGACTCAGTGCGAGCTTCAGCCGACCAACTGGTATTATTGGCCCCATTGGACAAGAGCATTTCAAAGTAGCCGTTTCCGTCCACAGGCGCCGTAGTGAAAGATTGGCCATTGTTATCGTAAAGCTCCACGTAATCAGCGCCTGAGACTGGATCGCCGCCACTTTCTCCTGGCGGCTCCCCACTATCATTCCAGTTGAGGTACCAGTCCATGCAATCGGTAATGACCGAAGAACTGAAGGATATAGAGCCATTGGCTCCATTTGACATTGTGTA
>JAPWUT010000118.1 GCA_028275425.1 Anaerolineae bacterium
CATTTTGCCCCACCTTTCAAGCCCTCTTAAGTTGTTAAAGAGCCAAACTTCAGGGGAGGGGGCTGCGCCCCCTCCACCCCCGCTTTAATTAAAGTCGGCGAAGGCTGACCTCTTTCAAAGAGGCTGACGCCTCGGGCAAGCCTCGGTGTGGCCCTTCAGTCGGCACGAAAAGGGAGCATATCCCCCAGGCTCCCGGACCCCACATCATTACCTCCGGCCAAAGGCCTCAAGGGGTGGGATTGCCAAAAGCAAAAGGCCCAAAATCCCTCCGGCCAACCCCACTTTTAAGCTTCTCGGACTGAAGCGCATCTCCACCTCATGTTCCCCAGCCTCAAGGCGTAAGCCTCGTAGTACCCCGCCTACTACTTCAATCGGCCTCTTCTCCCCATCTACATAACCTTCCCAGCCCGGATAAGCTACCTCCGAAACTATCAAAAGCCCAGGCCCCTCCGCCTTGAGGCGAATCCTGTTGGGAGACCATTCCCAATAGCTCACAGGGCGAACTTCGGCCCCAAGAGGCTTATCGGGGTCCTGAACCCAGGCCCTGGGCAACACGTAAAGGTTCTCGTAAACCCTTACCTCCCCAAAGCGAGCCCTTTCCTCTAACCCTTCTACTTCCAGTGGAAAGGCTGAAACTACATACTTGACATTGAGCAAACCCAGCCGGCGAGGGTCCGGGACGTATCCAACATTGGCGGTGAATGGGTCCTCCCTTTCACCCATAGGCGGGATGGTTACGCTGTATCGGCGGTAGGGTATTCCCGTGGCTTCTTCCATGAACCGCGCGTAACTTTCAAGGTGGAGGGGGTCAACACCGTTGGCCATCTCTAAGCCGTAAAGGGCGGCCGTCTGCTGGGGGATTACGTAAGAAGGGGAATAAATCCGGAAAGGCTTGGGTTGATTGGCGAGGAATTGGGCCACTTCGGCCCTTTCTTTGAGGCACGTTTCTGCCGGGAGGAATTCCAGCCAGATGAAGCCCAAGGCCAAGGCTTCGGCTACCGAGAAAGCGGCAAGTAGAGCCCAGTAGCGAGCTGAACCGGAGCGGGTGAGCATCCAGGCAAAGAAGGCAGTTAGGGAGAAAGCCGCTGCCCCCCAAAGAACCCATAAGGCCGTTTCGTTCCCGATTGCCCAGAGGCCCCAGGCCAGAGCCAGGCCAAAAGCAGGGATAGCCACGAAAGAGAGGCGAGCGCGCTTCAAAGCCCTCCCGCTTGCCCCAGCGATTAGAGCCTCAACCCCTTCGCCTGCCAGCAAAGCCAGAGCCATTGAGGTCAGGAAAATGCCGCGGGAGGGAACTCGCACCAAGCTGACCCCCGGCAGGGAAGCGATTAAGTAGGCCCCGGGCAAATTTTCCCCCAAAGCCCAGACCGCACCAGCCAAAGCCAAAGCGCCCCAGAACAAGCTCCTCCCCGCCGAAATGGCTAAGATTACGGCTACAGCCCCGGGGTAGATGAAAAATTCATGGAATGGCTGAGGTAAAGGGAAGAAAAAGCCCAGAATGTAAGCAGGTGGAAGAGAGTAGATTAGGACATCGGACGGGGCGAGGCTGGAGCGAGTGCTTAGGGATGTATACTCCAGAAGGGGGATGAGCAGGGGGCAAGTGAGGAGGATGGCAATGCCTACTTTCCAGACTGTCTGGGCCATCCACTTGGGGATAGCTTTCAACCTTCCTGTCCTAAGTGCATGCCTTAAGCTCCACCCAAGCCACAGGGCAAAGGCATAGCCAGCCCACTGGGGAGTGGCCAGAAAAGTCAAGGCCAGAATCGTGGGGACCAGCCTTGGCCACAAAGCTTCGGCCGCCAGGAGCCAGGGGGTCCAAGCGAGGGAGTACACCAATGTAAGGTGACCGGCACCGTAGTGCAAAAGGAGCTTGGGCAAGGTTTCCCAAATGAGAGCGGAGAGCAAAGCTCCTCTTTCACCCAGCCCCTCAACCCGGGCCAGGACGTAAACTCCAGCTCCTCCCCAGAGAAAGTGAGCCAAGATGAGGAGGTTAAAGGCCAAAGGAAGGGGGAGGATTAGGCCAAGCCAACCCGGAGGGTACCATAAACCCGATAGAGGGCTGGCAAAGAAAGGGTAGCCACTGAAGATGAAGGGGGACCAAAGCGGTATAGTGCGCCAGGAGGCAATTGATTCTCGCAAGTAAATGAAGTTTGGATAATAGGTGATGAGGACATCGGAGAAAGGAGAGCTCCGGATGAAGGCAAAATCTCTCAGGCCGAAAGTTAAAGGCAGGAGAGGAGCGAGAAGGATAAGCCAAACCCTGAGAGGGGGTATGGATTGCTTAACTCCCATCTTAGCGGCGGCGGGAGTTGCGGATAAGGCTGAGGAACTCCTGTCTGGTGGCAAGCTTGGACCTGAAAATCCCCCTATTGGCCGAGGTCACCACGATGCTTCCCGGCTTCTTTATCCCCCTGGCGGTCATGCACAGGTGCTCCGCTTCAATTATAACACCGACCCCCTTGGGCTGGAGGCCTTCCATGATGATATCGGCAATCTGGCCAGTCAAGCGCTCCTGAAGCTGAGGCCTTCGGGCCAAAATTTCCACCACCCTGGCCAGCTTTGATATACCCACAATCCTTTTCTCCGGTATGTAGCCTATATGAGCAACCCCGTGGAAAGGCAGGAAATGATGCTCGCACATGGAATAAAAGGGTATGTCCCTCAGAATCACCATCTCCTGGTGCTCTTCCTCCTCAAAACCAACCTTAAGGACTTCTAAGGGGTCTTGGTGCAACCCCTCAAAAAGCTCCTCATACATCTCAGCAATGCGGCGAGGGGTCTCCCGGAGGCCTTCTCTCTCCGGGTCTTCCCCTATAGCCAGGATTATCTCCAGGACCGCTTTTTCTATCCGCTCTTTGTCAATGAACCCTTTCATTTGCCCGTGCCTCCGGCAACATCAGCTCCTGGTCTTCCCCTATAGTGTTGCCTGATGGATGACGGCAACCCCGCCCCTGGACCAGGTCAGGAGCTAACCTCTTCGCTGGCCTCTCCCAATCCCCCAAGACCAGAACTGCCCTCAGGGGAGAAAGGTCCCTAAAAGACCTCCCAAGGATTGGCTCAGCGAGGGCTGCATGGGCGACTTGCCAAGCTTTTTGCGAGCCCAAAGGCCCGCCCCTCACCGGCTCCTTCCATCGGTTGGCCGTCTCTTGGGCAGGGACGACCCGGCAGGTCGCCCCTACTGGCTCACCGCCCACACTTTCCTTAGCCTCCATCCAGCTCCTTAGAAGCTGGAGGGATTTCCTAACTTTCTTCAAACTCCCCCGAACCGCTTTCCTCTTCCACTTGTTCTTCTCCTCCCTCTTCCTCGCCCTCAGCTCTTCAACCTTCTCCTCCCAGTAAGCAATGGCATAGCCAAGGAATTCTCCGTCACATAATAGGCGCTCGTAGTGCTCAGGCATCTTCTCTTCAAAGCCCAGGGCACGCCTGGCAATCACAAAAGCCGCTGCTCGGTCCTTGTCCAATAGAAACTGCGGGGCATACTTCAATGCCCCTATGACCGAAGTGTAAGCCGGACTCACTTCAACTACTTCAATCCCTTCCCTCTGGGCCAGAACCTTAATCTTTTCCCTCAGGCTGCGGTAGGCCCAGTTTCCAAGCTTGCGCCTAAGAGCTGGCTTCCCATCCCCGCGCTCTCCCTTAGGCATGTGCCTGAGGCGCTCCAAAGCAATGGCTTTCCCTTTCTCCTTGGCCAGGAGAACAATCTCCCAAGCCGTAAGCCAGAGGATGTAATCCCGCACTTTCTTAGGCTTCCCGGAAAGGTCAGGAATGGGCACAGCCCCGTGGGAGACCAAATTCCCATCCGAGGAAGCTTCCGCCCAGGCCACATGCTGCGGAACGGCATTTAGGTCAAGCCCTATTACTCCTTGAGCTTTGGTGATTGAAACCGGAGGAAGCTCTTCCTCAAAGGAGATGAAGGCATAGAGCTTGCCTTCCTTTCGGCGCAAAGTAACTGTGTAAGGAAACCAATCCCCTGTGGCCTCCGCCTTCATTAGGCGTCCCAAAAAGGCATTCCACTTGTCCCTTTCCTTCTTCACCCTCCTTATCACTTCCGCATAGACCCACTGCTTTTCTCCGATTGTGATGCGAAGTAGGAGACGGCCGTCAACCCAGACCAGCCTCAAGTTTCCGTTGCCCTTAGAGTGCTTCTTGCCCACGGTGAAAAGCATCCCTTGCCTTCGCTCCCTCCACTTCTTAAGAAGCTTATCCCTTCGCCTTCCGGAAAGGTGGTTCCGAGAAAGCTCCTCAAAGAGCTTCCTTCCCCCGAAGACCACCTTCTTCGGGCTCTGGCCCAGTTCCTTCAAGGAGGACATAATTGCCTTTGCCTGGGTCAGAGCTCCGTGGGCATAGAGGTAGTTTAGGCCGAAGAGGGGGTAGAGGCTGCGGATGATGTCTCCGTCCTTTTTCCCTTCAAGGAGGCGCTTGAAAGCGAAGCGCATTGCGGAGGAGAAGCGGCGCATAAGTTGAAAAACTGCTTCTTGGTCCTTTTGGTGCTCAAAACGCAGTTGGCATTGTAAAGTGAGCATAGCCATTCATCCTGCCGGTAGGCCTCAGGATAATTTTACACGCCGTCCACCTATTCAGCAACACCTGAGAGGAGGACTACCCTTTCTTTGAGCATGTAGAAAATCCCCAAGAGAGTGATAGGGAGCCACAAAGCAGCGTGCAGGACCAAAGTATAGCCTGCCGCTATGGGGCCGGGAACCCCGAACTGCACCAAAATCCTTATCCCCGGAGCATCAAATGTGCCGATATACCCCGGGGAAGAGGGCAAAGTAGTGGCAAGGTTAACCACCGCAGTCATAAGCATTAGGACGTAAAATGGGACATGGAATTCAAAGCCGTGCATCACGAACCAATACTTTGTGGTTTCGGTTAGCCAGATGAATACGGAGGCGAAGAAAATCATCAAGACATCCTGGGGGCGGCGCAACCCCCCAAGCCCTTCCATAAACCTGTCCAAGATGCCTTCAACCTTGGCTCGGAACCGGGCCGGGATAAAACTTTCAATCGCTCGGTAATAGAGGGACTTGGCCCAATCGGGTTTGCTGGCAATCAGGAAGAATCCCCCCAAAACCCCAAAGAACAAGATGCTTGACCAGACTACCAACCGGCGCAAGTAGGGGGGCATGGGGGCAAAGGGGAGAGAGACGAAGATGAAAAACAACATCACTACCCCATCAAAGACCCTTTCCACCAGTATTGTAGCGAGGGAAGAGCTTATGCTTACTCCCTCCCGCCGCTTGAGCACGTAGGCCCTGAGGACCTCTCCAGCCCTGGCGGGGTAAATATTGTTCCCCATGTAGCCTATGACCACTACCGGGAACAGCGAGGAAAGCTTTATCTTTTGGATAGAGGCCAGAAGGTAGTGCCAACGCCAAGTCCTGCCCCAGACGGCCAAAAAATAGACTGCGACTCCGGGGATGAGCCAGGCGTAGCGTGCAGTCCTTATGTTCTGCCAGACCTCATCCAGCCTTAGGCCTACGAGGGCAAGGTATAAAAATACGGCGCTGACTAAGAGGCCAAGCCAGAACTGCCAGCTACGGCTCATTTTTCCCACCGGGGAGCATAATACCCAGGATTTTCTCCAAAGCCATAGTATGACTGCAAGTACCACGCATGGAGAAGAACCGGCAACTGCAGTGCCACTGGCCCTGGTCAAAAGTCACGATATA
>JAPWUT010000119.1 GCA_028275425.1 Anaerolineae bacterium
GATGCTTTGCCGGCCCAATCGCTGAAGTTGCCGTCAATGGTGATGCCTTGGGCTAACACTGGCAATGCCCCCAGGAGCAGGGCCAGTAATGCGATAAAAAGCATTCTCCTCCAACTCATCTCTCCCCTCCTTTCCCTGCACGCAAGCAACATTGGCACCAGCTATGCGCAGGTGAATGCTTGTTTTTATTAATAAGTCGTTCTCCACGGAAATTTCCCGCGCCATCCGGTTACACTTTTCCTGGCGATTTTCAGGCCGGCAAAAATCCCAAGCGGGATGACTATCCCCACCCAGCGCGGGCGCGCCCGGGCGGAGAAGGCAGATAAGGTCACCGCGGTAGGACTGCCCCCGGCCGCAGTGTTGATACAGTTGTAGGGGGAAGCGTTGCGCTGGTGACGGTACCAATCGCCTCCAATGTTGGTGATGGATTGTCCCTCATAGGCTGAACCACTACAAGTAAGAGCAGTGTCCTTACCATTTCCACCGTCTACATAGGTCAGGTTTTGGCAGACGGTGCCTGTTGTTGTGCCCCACGATACGCAATCCACTGCCCGGCCATCGGTGTAAAGCAGGGCCACATAATCCTCGGTGTTTGCCAACCTGTCCCCTATGGCTGAACTCAGAAATATCGTGGAAGTTATAAGGACGGACTGACTTAACGGGTTTGTATAGCTGTAAAATTCTTGTGAAAGAAGTGTAGAGGTTACCGCTATCAACCAGCATCCACCTGGCGGAACTTCGCAGGAAGAGTTCGGGCACATAGAAGTGACAATAGTCTTTGTCATATTATTGTCACGAATCGCCCACCCGGCTAAGCTAACGGTCACAGACCCCTTGTTGTAAATTTCTACCCATTCACCTCCATTTAGAGGTGCGTCCTCCACATAGGCGTTAACCATCACCTCACTGATTACGATATCGGTGGGGTTGCCGGTGCCTTGGGCGAGGGCGGCGTTCAATGCTATTACCCCGGCAATGGCCAGGGCCGGGACCAAAGCTAAAAGGCAGGCTTTCCTCTTGGCATTCATTGTTCCCCCCTTTGCTTCTTAATAACAACGCCGCGTTCTAAGAGTTTCCCGGCCAGCGCCAGCACATCTTGCCCAGCGCGCTCGGGAGAAATCTGATACTCCTGGCTCATCGCTTTTGCAATCTCCCCAAGGGTCCGGCGGCCATCTATCATCTGGAAGACTTGCGCGCCAGTCCGGTTGAGCACGAAGAACCGGCCCTCCGACGGGAGGACGACTACCAGTTCCTCCCCGCTTTGCCGGAAGAGGACACCAGGCACAGGGGCCAGGATGTCATCTAAACTCAGCATCTATCACCTCCCAGAAGGAATCGGCCTTGCGGAACCGGAGCGCACAGGCTGGCACATCGGCCAGAATCTCCTCCCAGCGGGCAAAGAGGCCTGGCAAGCGAGACGGGTCGGCATTCACGACCGGTGAGCTGGCGACCAGTTCGCCCAGAGCTACGGCAGGCGGGAGAGGGAGCAGCTGGTCCTCCGGGGCTTTGATTAGGCGGATTAAGGCCTTGAGAGGAGCTACCGTCCTTCTCCCGCGGCAAAGGCTGAAAGGGGTTGCCCATGCTTCCCATCCTCCCCGTCCCTTGCTCAGAAGGATAAGGTCATCGCTCAGGACTTCCTTGCCTTGGGATAAACGGGCCAGGGTGGTCTTCCCACTGCCCGAAGGGCCAAAGAAGGCCCAGGCAAAATCGCGGTGGACTACGCCTGCGGCGTGGAAGAGAAGCGCCCCGCGCTCAAAGGCACAGAGGGCAAAAGCGGTGCGCAAGAAATAAGCAAGGTCGCCTAAAGAAGCGGAAGGATTGGCCTTCAGCTGTGCTTCACCTTGAGAAGGGCAGATTCGGCCCTCAAAGCCAGGTGCTTCCAGGTAGCACAACCCGTCTTCAAAGCAAGGCCGGGCTTGGAAGAGAGGTGAACTTGGCTCAGGCAAAGATTCATCCGGCTCAAAGCGCACTACCCAATCAGAAACATGCCCACTCCACCAGGCCCATGCTTCGGCCAATGGCTTTACCCATCCCTCAGGGCCTTCTATAGCCAGAGAAACTTCGCCTATCCGCAGAACCCACCGCAAGGCCTACCTCGCTTTAAAAGTCATTCCGAACCAAGCCAAACTTGCTGCCAGCACCCCGCAGGCCAGGGCAAGACCCCATCCTGCTCCAGCCCGCACCTTCGCAACCTCTGGATACTGGTTCCGGCCCCCGCTGCGCTCCAACTCCTCAAGCCGATAATAATACGTTTGCCCCCACTTTACCCCTCGGTCCTCAAAGCGGTAAGAAGAACCGGTGAGAGGGTCGCCTTGGGCAGGGATAGGGGTAGCGTTGAGGAGGATGAATGGGCCAGATGGGGAATCGGCTCGGTAAAGGTAGAAGCCGGCAGTATCCACCTCGCTGGCCGTCTCCCAAGTCACAACCACTCTCGGTGGCCAGATAAGCCAGGCCGATAATATCCCTAAGGCAAAGCTTAGCATAATGGCCAAGTAGCTGATGCCCTTCACCTTTCCCCCGAACGAAAGCAAGCTCTGATGGCTCGGATTGCCAAGTAAAATCCCTCCCTCAAGATGTCAAACCAACGGTAGGGGTAGAAAAGAGGCCATGTCCAGCTTGGATTTGGCCTGTAACGCCAGCGCACAAAGGCCGGCGAGGGAAAGAGCAGTCCACGCAAGAGCCCAAGTCTCCCGGTCCAATCCAAGGAGTGGAACTTTTCCCAAGCCTTCTCCCCCTTGCGCCTCGGCTTGGCTTTCCTCTCCAGAAGCTTGGCCACAGTCCTATCCCTGCCCTCTTCCAAGAGGTGGAAGGCCTCCTCTGGCACTTGTGTTCCCAATAGCTCCACGCATCGCCTTAAGGCCCTGAGAACAGCTTCCGACCAGCGGGAAGCAGCCGCTTGCCTTGCCAGCTCTTCCCAATCAATTCGCTCCCCCTCTTTCTCCACCAAGAGATGGAGGTCGTACAGCCATTTGGGGTCCATTTGGGCTTCCCCGTGCTGGAGCATAGTATGGGCAGCTATGTAAAGGAGGTGAGCCGTGGGGTCAAGGGTCAGGAAATGATTGGGGAAGGGCAACTTCAACGGTTCGGCATGCTCCCAGAACCAAGCCATGTCCAGATGATAGCGCTCATGCTCGCTCAAGGTAAGGGTCCAGTGCAATTCAATGCCGAAAGGCAGCCCTTCCCTCATCAAATCAAAATGGTGGCCCAGCAACAAGTTAAGCCCGGGGGCCATCTCTTCGGCCACCGGGCTGTACCCGGCATCCTTAAGGCGGGCAAAAGCCTCCTGGAGTAGCTCTTTGGGCACTAAGAGGTCCAGATCGCTCACCGGGCGGAGGGAAGAATCCGAGTAAAGGGTAAAGGCCAATGCCCCTCCCTTAAGCACCATGACCGGAATAGGGAAAGGCTGCGAGAAAATTTCGTCCAGCCGCCTAAGCTCCTCAAGGACCAGGGCATTCATTGCGGCGGTGGCCCAAAGCTGCTCTTTCTTCACCTCCTTGCCGGCCAGGATGCTTACCGCAGCCATATTATAAGCCTTTACTCCTCAGGGTTTTCAGAAGGCGCCTCTTTCTTAACCCGGCGCTTCTTGCGCCTCCGGAAGAGCCTCTTCCACCAGGGCTTCTTATCGGAGGAGTCGTAGTAGTAATAGTAGTGGTAGTAGTAGCCCTTGGATTGAGGCTTGACCTTGTTCAGCACAGCCCCCAGGACTCTGAGGCCGCTCTGGCGAGCCAGGTTCACAGCCTCCGCAAAAGCCGAACGGTCCGTCCTCCCCCACTCAGCAACTACCAGGAAGCCGTCAACCCATTTCCCCAGGGAAACGGCATCGGCACAGCTGAGGATTGGGGGAGTATCCACGATGATTACATCGGCTGTCTCCTTCAATTTTGCGATGAGCTTGCCCATCTGCTGGGAGGCTAACAAGTCCGCAGGGTTCGGAGCAGAACGGCCAGCAGTCAGAACGGCGAGGTTGCTATTTTTAAACTTCTTCAAGTAAGCTTTATCAATCAAAGCCTCGCTCAGCCCTGGGCTTTGGGGAAAGCCGAGAATTTTGTGGACTTTCGGGCGGCGCAAGTCAGCATCAACCAACACCACCCTTTTGCCACCCTGAGCAATTGCTAAGCCGAGGTTAAGGGCTACAAAGGTTTTGCCCTCCTCAGGACCTGGGCTGGTCACACCTAAGACTTGCACCGGTTTGTCCACGCTGATGAACTCCAGGTTGCTCCTTAGCACTCGGAAGGATTCGGCAGTAGGGGAGCGCTGGTGCTCCATAGCGATGGAGGGGTTTTCGGAATCGCCGGGGTTAGGCTCAAATTCAAAGATGCTCCCCAAGACTGGCAGGCCTGTAGTTTCTTCAATCTGCTCCGGCCTTTTTATGCTGGTATCCAGGTATTCTGCGGCGAAAGCGGCCATCACAGCCACCATCGCCCCAAGAATCCCAGCCAAGGCGGTGTTGAGGAGCTTACGCGGCTTAACAGGCTTTTCAGGTACCTCTGCCTTTTCCACTTGGGTTATGACGTCGGCGTAGCGAGCTTCAGTAAGGCGTAGCTCATATAGCTGGGCCAAGAGGCGGGTGCGCATGTCCTGCAAGCTTATGAGCTGTTGGTCAAGCGACCTTACCAAATCCTGGTCGTGGGTAACGCTCTTCTGCTCAGCGATTTTGCGCATATCCTCTTCCAGCTGAGCGATCTGGGCCTCAATGCTGGCCCTCAAGTTACTGAAACGCTCAGCTTGCTTCTCAGTCCGGTCCTCTATGAAGATTTGAGCGAGGGTATTGGCAGCATTTGCCGCCAGCTCCGGGTCCTCACTCTCAACCCCAATCTTTATGAGTTGTGTATCCCTCACAACCTGGACCGATACGTTGAAGGGCAACTTCTCAAGCTCCGGCGGGTAACCGAGCTTGGTCAGCAATTTTTCCTGGAGGGCTTTGGACTTTATAATCTCGGCGTAAGTCTTAGCGATACGCTCCCCTAACAGAACATCTTGGTACTGCAGGGTTCCAGAAGTTCCACCACTGGGCTGGACCATGAGGGTAGTTTCAGCCCTGTAGACCGGGCGCATGAACTTGGCACTTATTACGTAAGCCGAGATAGCAGCGATAAGGGTGCAGAGGATGATAAGCCAAAGCCACCGCTGCAGAATCTGCAGGTAAACCCGCAAATCAATCTCTTCAGCTGCAAACTCTTCCCTCTCCATTTCCTCCTCCATAGGTCAGCTCATCGGGCAAACTGGGCTATAGCCAAAAGGATGCTAATCACAGTTCCGATAACCGTGAGCGCACCGATAAGCCAGCGGGTCTGCACTACCATCTGGTGGTACATCTGATCCATGCGCTCATTCATGCGGTCAAACCGCTCATACATTTCCCGGTGCAATTGGTCAAAGCGATCATCCATTTCTCTGTGCAATCGGTCAAAGCGCTCGTCCATTTCCCTCCTTAGCTCTTGGACATCGGCCTTGAGGTCGGCCATGTCATGCTCAAGGATGTCCAGGCGGGAGAGGATTTGGCGGTACTCATCTCTTGAAATCGCCCTCTCCTCCAGCACGCTTGTAAGCCAAACGGCAAAAGCATCCACTACTTCATTCCCCCAAGCCTGCCTCAAAATGGGAGGAACTTCCAAGGGCCGCACTGCCATCTCTACCTCCTTAGCTTTGCTTACCGGACAAATTG
>JAPWUT010000120.1 GCA_028275425.1 Anaerolineae bacterium
AGGGGCGAGTTGCCCACCTTAGCAACCCCGCCCACGAGTGGGGCCCAAGACGCTGGCAAACCCCAAGCCAACGGGGGTGGGCAAATGGGGGTCCAGGGGGCGCAAGCCCCCTGGCAGGGGTGTGGGGGTGTGCTTTTCTGACCTAACCCCCTGACCCCCTTCCCTGCGAGGGAAGGGGGAAAATTTGGCAGGATTGGCCGGGGGAGAGGTTAACCCAAGACGCTGGCAAACCCCAAGCCAACGGGGGTGGGTAAAGGGGGGTCCAGGGGGGCGAAGCCCCCTGGCAGGGGGCATGGGGGATGTGCCCCCGAAATTCAAAATAGGGGGCGAGTTGCCCACCTTAGCAACCCTGCCCACGAGTGGGGCCCAAAACGCCGGCGAACCCCAAGCCGACGGGGTGGGCAAATGGGGGGTCCAGGGGGGCGAAGCCCCCCTGGCAGGGGGCATGGGGGATGTGCCCCCAAAATAAAAAATAGGGGGGCGAGTTGCCCACCTTAGCAACCCCGCCACGAGTGGGACCCAAGAAGCTGGCGAACCCTCAGCCTACGGGGGTGGGTAAAGGGGGGCCAGGGGGGCGAAGCCCCCATGGCGGGGGGTGTGGGGGGTGTCCCCCCACAAAACCAAAAAGAGGGGACGAGTTGCCCCTATTAGCAACCCCGCCACGAGTGGGACCCAAGACGCTGGCGAACCCTCAGCCTACGGGGGTGGGCAAAGGGGGGTCCAGGGGGCGCAAGCCCCCTGGCTTCGGCATTTGCCTTTGCCACCGCTTCGGGTATAATCAAACTAAGCCTATGGGAGAACTAACCGTTTTTGGCCGAAGAATATATTACTTCCGCACTACAACTTCCACTCAGGACGAGGCACGGAGGCTTGCCGAAGGCGGTGCCCCGGAAGGGACAATAGTCCTGGCGGAAGAACAAACGGCCGGCAGAGGACGCTTGGGAAGGACCTGGATTTCCCCACCTGGCTCCTCAATCCTTATGTCCATAATCTTCAGACCCCCGCTCCTTCCTCATCAAGCTCACCGCTTAACAATGGTTACCTCCCTCTCCATAGCCGAAGCCATTGAAAACCTAACCCCGCTGAAAGTAGCCATAAAGTGGCCAAACGATATCCTCTTAGCTGGAAAGAAGGCAGGCGGAATCCTCACCGAAATCCAGACTTCAGCTGACCGCATACTTTACGCCATAGTCGGCGTCGGCCTCAATGTTAACGTTAAAATTTCAGAGTCGCCCCTTTCAACCTTAGCCCCCTATGCCACCAGCCTATCAGATGAACTTGGATACGAATTCCCTCGCTTCATCCTGCTTCAGGAAATCATCAGTTGCCTGGAGGGAAATTACCAGGAGCTGAAGAAAGGGGCGGACTTCCGGGCTAAATGGCAAGCCCGACTTCACCCCCTCGGCCGAGAGGTAACCGTTATTACCCCAACCGAGACCATAGAAGGAGTGGCCATCGGCGTGAACGAAGACGGGGCCCTCCTTCTGGCTACTCATGAAGGGGAAGTGAAGACCATATGGGCTGGAGATGTAACTTTAAAAAAGGAGGTTGGCCATGAACAAAAGGACAATCCGAGACATAGACCTTAAGGGGAAGAGAGTGCTGGTAAGAGTGGACTACAACGTCCCCATAGTTGAAGGCCAAATAACCGACGACCGGCGTATAAGGGCCACCGTGCCCACCATCCAGTACCTCTTGGACCAAGGAGCGGCTGTAATCCTCATGTCCCACCTTGGGCGGCCCAAAGGCAAACCAACGCCTGAATTCAAGATGGACTTGGTGGCCAAGAGGCTATCGGAAATCTTAGGAATGCCGGTGAAAAAGCTTGATGACTGCATCGGCCCGGAAGTGGAAAAAGCGGTGAAGGAGATGAAGCCTGGGGAAGTAATCCTCTTAGAGAACCTCCGCTTCCACCCTGAAGAAGAGGCCAATGACCCTGAGTTCGCTCGCCAGCTCGCTTCCTTGGCCGATATTTACGTCAACGATGCCTTCGCTACGGCCCACCGAGCCCATGCCTCTACCGAAGGAGTTGCCCATTACTTACCAGCTGTGGCCGGTTTCTTGATGGAGAGGGAAATCCGCTTCCTGGGCCTGCTCCTCTCCGAACCCCAGAGGCCGTTTGTAGCCATCTTAGGAGGAGCAAAGATTTCGGACAAAATTGGCGTGATACGCAACCTCCTCCCCAAGGTGGACCTCCTCCTCATCGGGGGTGGGATGGCCAACACCTTCTTTAAGGCCATGGGTTACGAGGTGGGCGATTCCCTTGTAGAAGATGAAGCTTTGGGGCTGGCCCAGGAACTCCTCCGGGAAGGGGGCGAGAAGCTGGTCTTACCTGTGGATGTAGTAATAGCGGAACGCCTGGCTCCCGATGCTGCTACAAGGGTAGCAAAGCCAGGGGAAGTGCCTAAAGGGTGGCGTATACTGGACATAGGGCCTGAAACCGTGAAGCTTTTCCGTGAGAAACTGCGCGGAGCCCGCACAGTCTTCTGGAACGGCCCCTTAGGTGTCTTTGAAGTGGAGCCATTTGCCCAAGGGACCTTTGCTATAGCCCGGGCCTTGGTTGAGTTAGAAGGAGCTACTGTAGTGGTAGGTGGCGGGGATTCAGCAGCGGCGGTGGAAGCCGCCGGCGTCGCTGAAAAATTGACCCACGTCTCTACCGGAGGCGGGGCAAGCCTGGAATTCTTGGAGGGGAGGGAACTACCGGGCGTGGCTGCCCTTATGAGCGCTTAATAAAAGTAGGGGAGGGTTGAGCCCCACATTAGGGGAGAATGGAGAATTTTGATGAAATTTCGTCAAAATCCTTGCCCTCGCCTTCCATTTGGCAGTAGAGCTACACCGAATCCGGCCTTCCGGGTGGAAAACGACCTGCTCGCCCAGTGGCTCTTAGGGCCGGCAGAGGACAGGCTGGACCCAGAAACCTTAGCTAAGGTCCGCAAGCTCTTAAACGGAGGGATAAGATGGAGGGAAAGACGCTCACCAACCTGGGCAACGTCTACCAGCTCCAAGGCCGCTGGGAAGAGGCCATCGCAAACTACAAGAAAGCTCTGGAAATCTGCCGCGCCCTGGGCGACCGCCAAGGCGAGGGAAAGACGCTGACGAATATGTGCCTCCTCTATGAGAGGCAGGGCGACAGGGAGAAAGCCTGCGCCCTTTGGCAAGAGGCTCCCTCCAAACTCCACCCCGATTCGCCGGTGTACCGGACGGTGCAGGGCTGGGTGAAGGGCAAATGCTCACGGAGGTGAAGCGATGGAAAAGATGGTGACTCTTGAAGAAGCGTTGAGCCTGATAAAGCGGCTCTCGCTGCTGGACAAGGTGCGTTTGATTGAGCAGCTCACCTCAGACATTAAGCACGAGCTGATGGCTGCCACGCCCGCCCCACGGAAATCACTGTGGGGCCTGTGTGCGGATTTAGGGCCGGCGCCATCGGCTGAGGAAATTGACCAAGCGCGCCAGGAAGAATGGGCTAACTTCCCGCGGGAGGACATCTGATGCTCCGGGCAGTTGCCGATACTCACACGGTCATCTGGTATCTCTTTGCTGATGAACGCCTCTCTGCCACCGCGCGGGCTGCAATAGAAGATGCGGCTAGCAGCGGGGATCAGATCGCCTTCTCATCCATCACCTTAGCCGAGATCATCTACCTGAGCGAGAAAGGCCGCATCCCCATGGCTACGCTTGAGCGCTTGTTGACGGTACTGGATAGGGAGGACACCGTTTTGGTTGAAATCCCCTTTGATCGGCACATCGCTCTGGCCCTGCGTCAGATAGAACGAAATCAAGTCCCTGACCTCCCTGACCGCCTCATCGCTGCCACCGCTCTCTATCTGGGCTTGCCGTTGATTAGCAGGAATCATCGGATTCAAGTTGCCGGCTTGAAAACGATTTGGTGAGATAATGGTTAGGAAGGAATTGACCAGAATCGTGAAATTGCAGGCCAAAGGGCAAATCGCAATCCCCTCGGAGCTCGGACGGCGGCTGAAAATTGATGCCGATTCTTTTAAAGAGGGGAAGATTGAAATCCGCCCCTTGCGTCTGACAACCGAAGAAGAGGCTCCCCTGCGGGAATACTCGGATGAAGAAATCCAACGCTTCCTAGAGGAAGACAGGCTGGACCCGGAAACCTTGGCTAAGGTCCGCAAGCTCTTAAACGGGGGAACAGGATGAATGCCGAGCCTTTGCGCATCCTGGTTGTCGTCAGCCGGCCGCTGGTCCAACTGGTGCCCCTTGAGCACGAAGGCCAGAAGTTCGTGGCGGTGAAGCCTGTGGCGCCGGAGCCGGTAGAAGCGGTGCGCGATGGCCTCCGGCGGGTCTTTCTTGATGACAAGACGCCAGCAAGTGTCCGCTACTTGCCTTGGGCACGGCTGTAGGACTTCTTGGAGGGAACTACTGGGCGTGGCAGCCCTTATGAGCGCTTAATAAAAGTGGGGGAGGGTTTACCCCCTCCCCCATTTCATGAGGCCTTCTACCGGCGAGGTCCCCATCCTTTGGGACCACGCATCCGGCCCCAGCCCCAACCAAACCTCCAGTTGTAGGTGAATTGGAACTCTAACATCTGCCTCTGGATGCTGAGCCACTTATCGGCCATCTCCTGGGTTATGTAGCCCTTCTGGACCAGGAAGGAGAGCCAGTCTTTCTGGAACTGCAGGCACTGGTCCACTATGGTGGAGAGAGCTACTCCTTTCTCCTCGGCCAACTGAGCTATAGTCTTGCCTTCCTGGAGGGCCTTCACCAAATCATCGGTGCTCATCCCCAGAGCTTCGGCGATAGAATTAAGGTTACACCCTCTCCCAAAGCCCCAACCGAACCACTTCCACGGCATCGGAACAGGCGCTTTAGGGCTTGGGGTAGGAGTGGGGGTTTGAGCCAGGGCTTTTTCCACGCCCAGCCCGAAAATTAACCCCACAATCGCTACCGCTGCCAGAATCGCTATCCACTTCCTCATCTTCTCACCTCCTTTTGGAAGATTTTCCAGCCCAAAGTATAGCATGCCCTTATTAAGAAATTGTGAAGAATCCGGCGAAAACCGGAGCCAACCTTCACTAAAGCTGGGATTGGAAGGCCATTGGGAATGTGCCCCCAAGAACTAAAGAGAAGGGGCGAGTAGCTAACTCTTACCACCTCGCCCACGAGTGGGACCCAAAACGCCGGCAAACCTTCAGCTTACGATGGTGGACAATGGGGGGGCCAGGGGGCCGAGTCCCCATGGCGGGGGGTTGTGGTGGCTCCCCACAAAACCTTAAAGGGAGCGAGTTGCCCACATTAGCCACCCCGCCACGAGTGAGGCCCAAAACGCTGGCAAACCCTAAGCCAACGGGGGTGGGAAACGGGGGTCCAGGAGGGCTTCGCCCCCCTGGCAGGGGGTCATGGGGGGTGTCCCCCCACAAATTCAAAAGAGGGGCGAGTTGCCCACCTTAGCAACCTGCCCACGAGTGGGGCCCAGAACGCTGGCAAACCCTAAGCTTACGGGGGTGGACAAAGAGGGGTCCAGGAGGCGGAACCCCCTGGCGGGGAGTATGGGGGATGTGCCCCGCTCTCGCCGACTGAAGTCAGCCTCTTTGAAAAAGGTCGGCCTTCGCCGACCTTGATTAAAGCGGGGGTGGAGGGGGCGGAG
>JAPWUT010000121.1 GCA_028275425.1 Anaerolineae bacterium
TGGAAGACAAAGCCCGCATGGATTATGAAATCCGCTTTGACCTGGCCACCCTTGAGCCCGACTCGGACATCTATGCCGTAGAAGTTGACAAAGTGGTCTCGGTTACTCCTCTGAGCTTGGACCTTACCTCCAGAATCGCATTGCCAGAGCTTCAGTCCATTATGGTAAAAGTTGGAGGGTTAAAGTGAGCGACGCTTTCATTCTGGCCAAACTCTTGGTCATACTCGGCTTGATGCTATACTTTCTGTTCCGTCAGTGGGACGTAGGGCTTGTTATTTTCTCCGGAGCTTTGGCATTGGGTGCTCTATCGGGTAGGCCTCTTCCCGAATGGGGCAGCGCCTTCATCCGAGAGGTCACTTCACGCAGCACTTTGGAGCTTCTGGGAGCAGTCCTGTTCATCACTACAATGGTTGAACTTCTGAAGGAAGTGGGAAGCTTGGATAAGCTCGTAAAATCCCTAAGCGTTCTTTTGCCCGACCGCCGCTTGAGCATACCAATACCACCGGCCATTCTCGGCCTCTTGCCGATGCCGGGAGGTGCCCTCCTTTCGGCTCCGATGGTGGATACTGCAACCAAGGATTTGCCCCTGAGCAGTGAGGATAAAGCCTTCTTCAACTACTGGTTCCGCCACCTTTGGGAATACATCGTCCCCCTGTTCCCGGCCGTCCTCATCGCCTCTTCCATAACGGGAATCCCAGTAAGGACCCTGCTTATAGCCCAGGCCCCCTTCACCGCCGGCGCCATCTTGGCCGGAACCTTGGTCCTAATGAAGCGACTCCCCCACAGGCTTACGGTTGTTAACTCCGCACAGGATAGAAAGCTGGCTTGGAAAGATTTAGGGGTTGCTCTTTGGCCTGTCGCTTTGGTAATAATTGGGACGATTGGCTTAGGCATAAACCTTCTTCTCCTCCTCGTCCTGGCGATAGTGCTCATTACCATCGTGCATAGGCCGAGCGTGGAGAAGGTGAAAAGGGCCTTCAAAGGGGGCTTCTCCCTCAGGAACATTCTCCTCATCCTGGGGATAATGGGGTTCAAGAGGATGGTGGAGATAGCCGGTGCTGCTCCTGCCGTCTATAGGACATTGGTCGCTTTGCATTGCCCGCCTCCGTTCATGGTATTCATAGTCCCGATGAGCGCTGGCGTTTTGACTGGGGTAACGGGTGCGGCCATCGGGATTACTTTCCCCCTCTTAAGCCCGTTTCTGATGGGGAGTGCTCCCCATCTAAACATGGTAGCCTTTGCCTTTGGGGCCTCTTTCATCGGCGTTCTCCTCTCACCATTTCACGTTTGCCTTGTCCTAACCAGGGAATACTTCCAAGCCAAGTGGGGACCTATTTACCGCCTCCTTCTGCCTTCAACCGCTCTTATTGCCATTATCGCTTTTCTGGTTTATACTTTCATGCCGAGGTAAGCCGGCAAAGCAAAGCCAGGCCCTTCTGTGAAAGGCGGAGATGAAGAAGGAAGTGAAGAACTGGCTTGATTCGGCCGATTATGACCTTGAAACCGCCGAATACATGTTCAAGACCGGCAGGTATATCTACACCATCTTTATGTGCCATCTGGCTTTGGAGAAGGTGCTAAAGGCTAAGGTTCAGGAGGTCACGGGCGAAACGCCTCCGAGGACCCACAACCTGCGGTATTTGATAAAACTAAGTGGCTTGGATTTGCCTGAGGAGATGTTTAACTTCCTCAGCAAGTTAAGCGACGTAAGCGTCCCGACCCGATACCCAGAGGATTTTGCAAAGCTTGTGGAAGCCTATGATAAAAACGTGGCCGAAACTTACCTTGCCAAGGCTAAGGAGGCCTTCCAGTGGATAAAGAATTGCATAGGGTCATAGAAAATGTGAAACTGGCCCTTGAAGCTGCGGGAATCCGAATCAGCAGGATAGTCCTCTTCGGTTCCCATGCTCAGGGGAGGGCGGATGAACACAGCGACATAGATATCGCTGTGATTTCCAATGACTTCAAAGACATGAACCTCTTGGAGCGCCTGGAGTTCATCGGCATGGCCTTAGCCAAAGCCAAGATTATGGACCCGGTGGAGGTCAGAGCTTATACCGAGGAAGAGTTTGCCGAAAAGGAGAAAGGCACATTCGTTGGCGACGAGATTAAGGCCAAAGGGGTGGAAATCCTATTTGTGGAGTAGAAACATGGGGAAGATTTTGAAGCTTTTGCAGAGGATACGCCAAATCCACGCTTTAGAGCATGCCACCATCCACATCCTCAGCTGGCGCTACCCTCAAACCCGAATTGTGGGCCGCAGTACCGATTCGGGCTTTTACATTTACGGCGATGTGGAAACGGAAGCGCTGGCAGCAGCGGCAAGTGAAGCTTTAGCCCGCCTCCAAAGGGGGGAGAAAGAGCTGGCCATCCACCCCCAGTGCGGGACAAACTTGGCCACGGCCGGAGTATTAGCAGGCCTTTCGGCCTTCTTGGCCCTTGTAGGGAGGCCCCGCAAGCGCTGGACCCGCCTCCCCGAGGCTATAACCTTAGCCACTTTGGCCGTGCTCCTCTCCCAGCCCCTCGGGCTCTTGGTCCAGCGCTACATAACCACATCCCCCCAAGTTTCCGACATCACCATAAAGGAGATAAAGCGCTTTGACCTTGGAACGGTGAGGGTCCACAAAGTGGAGGTATGCTCTACGTAATTCACGGGGAAGAGGAATTCCTTAGAAGCCAAGCCATTAGAAAACTCAGGGAGCGCCTCGGCTCTCCCCCTCTATCGGACATGAACTTTACCCAGCTTGATGGGAAGAAGGTCCAGCCTGAGGAGCTGAAGGAGGCTTGCCAGACTTTGCCTTTCATGCTTCCCACAAGGATGGTCTTAGTGAGGGGGCTCCTGAGCAAGGTGGGGAAGAGGGGCAAAGAATGGAGTGATTTTCTGGCCTATTTCCTCCCCCGCCTCCCCGCTACTACAATTCTGGTCCTGGAAGAGGAGGGGACTATAGAAGAGGAACACCCGCTCTATCCCCTCCTGAACGAGCTTGAAAAGAACGGTAAAGCCAAACTCCTAAGCTTTGAGAGGCTCCGAGGGGAGAAGCTCAGGCAGTGGATTAAGGAGCGAGCTAAGGAGAAGGGGGTAGAGATAACCCAAGAAGCGGCTGAAGAGCTGGCCTTTTACGTGGGAGAAGAGCTACGGATTTTAGACACGGAACTGGATAAGCTTGCCCTCTACGTGGATAGGGCTCGCCCCATAGTTCCGGAGGATGTGATGGCCGTAGTCCCTTACGCTCGTGAAGCCAGCATCTTCTCTTTAACCGATGCCCTCGGAAGGAGAGATGCAGCGACAGCCCTGGAGGTACTGCGCACTTTGCTGGACCAAGGCGAGCCAATCTTGGGCATAATAGGCATGCTTGGTAAACACATCCGGCTTTTACTGCTGGTCAAGCTCCTCATGGCCAAAGGCTACTCATCGCGGGAGATAGCCCAGAGGCTTGGGACTTTACCCTTTGTGGTGGACAAAGCCATACGCCAAAGTGTCAATTTCACAGTGGATTACCTGAAAAAGGCTTACGAGGGGCTTTTGGAATTGGATGTAGCCCTGAAAACGGGCAGAGCGGAAGGGCCCTTAGCCATTGAACTTTTGGTAACAACCTTGACCTCTCAGGCCGGATAGCGGAGGGGCCGGATGGCCTTCTGGGTTGGGACTTCAGGCTGGGTTTACCCTCACTGGAAAGGTGTATTCTACCCGGCGAATCTACCGGCAAAGGATTGGCTGGCCTTCTACTCCTCCCGCTTCCGAACGGTTGAGGTCAACAACAGCTTCTACCGTCTGCCGAGCGAAAGCACATTCGTAAGCTGGGCCCAAGCCACGCCCCAGGGTTTCCTCTTCTCTGTAAAGGCAAGCCGCTTTATAACCCACGTCAAAAAGCTGAACGTAACCTCTGAGCCGGTGAAGGCATTCCTGGATAGGGCGAGGCTTTTGGGTCCGAAGCTTGGCCCAATCCTCTTCCAGTTGCCTCCGGGGTGGTCCTGCAATGCCCAGAGGCTTGAGGCCTTCCTTGACCTCTTACCTGCCGATTTGCCCTTTGTCTTTGAATTCAGGGATGAAAGCTGGTTCAACGAAAGGGTTTATGCTCTTCTGGAGAGGAAAGGAGTGGCCTTATGTCTAATAAGCCTGCCTGGTTTCCTCTGTCCGGTAAAAGTCACAGCCCCTTTCGTTTACATCCGGATGCACGGGAGTGGCACAGTTTACGGAGGGCTTTACGGGCCGGAGGAGCTTAGCTACTGGGCCCGTTTGGCCAAAAACTTCCTCCGAGACGGCCTTGACCTCTACGTTTACTTCAACAACGATGCTTTTGGTTTTGCCGTAAGGAATGCTGCAGAATTCATAGAAATGCTTGCTTAAACTTTGGCGAGTCCGCCCTGCCCCATTTGCCCACCCAGTTTGTTCAAGGGCGATGTAGGAATTTTCCCATCGGCGCAAGTGCTCTATCCAGTTGCCCTTTTACCCCTTGCATGCTAAAATTAATCACAAAACCCAACCCCATTCAGAGGGATGGCCGTGCAGGTCCTTAAAGAGCGAATCCTTAAAGAAGGAAAAAACCTCGGAGGAGGAATCCTCAAAGTAGATAGCTTCATAAACCACCAGGTTGACCCCCAATTCATGATGGAAGTAGGACGTGAGCTGGCGCGTCGCTTCGCCCACTTGGAAATCACCAAGGTCTTAACGGCTGAAATCTCCGGAATCGCTCCCGCCCTCACAACCGCCCTGGCCTTGGGAGTCCCTTTGGTCTACGCCCGTAAAACCCGACCAATAACAATGGTGGACGGAGCTTACCGAGAGGTGGCCCCATCCCACACCAAAGGCAAAATGGTGGAACTTATGGTCTCGGTAGAATTCCTCAAACCCGGGGACAAAGTGCTCATCGTGGACGATTTCTTGGCTACAGGCCAGACTATAGACGCCTTAGCCCGCATTGTAAAAATGAGCGGCGCCACCTTAGTCGGCATAGGCACCGTGATTGAAAAGACTTTTGAGGGGGGAAGGGAGCGCCTCCAATACCTCAATGTCCCTATTGAATCCCTCGTAAAGATAACCGATATGGCCGATGGGAGGATAGTCTTCGGGGAATGAGATGGAAAGTTGACCTCCACCTCCACACTCGCTTCTCGGATGATGGCCTCTGTTCACCAGCCCAAGTGGTTAAAATAAGCCGGGCTAAAGGCCTCTCAAAAGTAGCGATAACCGACCATAACTCCATAGCCGGGGCTTTGGAAGCCAGCAAGCTTGCCCCCGACCTGGTTATAGTCGGGGAAGAAATAAGGACAAAACGGGGTGAACTATTGGCCCTCTTCCTCAAAGAAGAAATTCCTCCAGGCCTTGACCCTTTAGAAACGATTGAGCGCATCAGAGAACAAGGTGGCATAGTCGGGATACCCCACCCATTTGACCGAATCCGGCGGGAGGCAATGGGGCTTTATTCCCTGGAAATACTTGAGGAAGTGGATTTCCTTGAAGGCTTCAATGCCCGGACCATCTTACCCCAAGACAACGCTAAAGCCCTTAAGCTCGCTTCCGAAAGGGGTATACCCGTTTCGGCGGGGAGCGATGCCCATACCCCCTGGGAGATAGGGAAAGC
>JAPWUT010000122.1 GCA_028275425.1 Anaerolineae bacterium
CCATGGCAGGGGGTTGTGGGGGGTGTCCCCCACAACTTCAAAAGGGGACGAGTAGCCAACCCAAGCAACCCCGCCACGAGTGGGACCCCAAACCCTGACGAACCCTCAGCCTACGGGGGTGGGGAAAATGATTAACCTACCATAAATATTTCACAGGGCCTGCCGGGTGGTATAATGTTATTTGGCATGCAATTCATCAAAGCTAACTCGGAATGTGAGGGTCCTCTCAAATCAAATGGGCACGAGGGTTGCCCCCGGAGCCCTGCCATGCTAAAATATTCGTGAAAGCTCTGTAACCAGGAGATGTGGGCCTATGGAAAAGCTTGGAATTGTAATTTTAGCCGCCGGGCTCGGCAAGAGAATGAACTCAAAAGCTCCAAAAGTCCTACACCCAATCTGCGGTAAACCCATGCTGGAATACCCGCTGGAAATTGCCTTAGCCCTATCTTCCCACAAGCCAATAGTGGTGATAGGACATGGTAGCACAGAAGTAGCTAAGCTCGTTGGGGAAAGGGCTACCACAGTCCATCAAGGCGAACTCTTGGGGACAGGCCATGCAGTCCTCAAGGCCCTGGAATCCTCCACCTCCTGGCCTCCGGAAACCCTCGTCCTTTACGGCGATATGCCCCTATTGAGGAAAGAAACTATAGAAAAACTTCTGGAAGCCCACCGGAAACAAAAGCCAGCTATAACTTTCCTGACCGTCCACTCACCCGACCCCATGGGTTTCGGAAGGGTGGTGCGGGATGAAAAGGGCAATGTGGCCAAGATAGTGGAAGAGGCTGAGGCTACCTCTCAAGAGAAAGCCGTAACCGAACTAAACGTAGGTGTTTACTGCTTCCAAAGCGAGTGGCTCCGTTCACACTTGCCATTGCTTAAGCCCCACCCCAACGGTGAGTATTACCTTACGGATTTAATCGCCATAGCCGTTGAAGAAGGAAGCCCAATAGAGACAGTCCTCCTTGAGGACCGAGAGGAAGCTTTGGGAGTGAATACCAGGGTCCAACTGGCCATGGCTGAGGCCGCGATGAGGCGTAGGATAAACCGCTACTGGATGGAAAACGGGGTAAGCTTCATCAACCCCGAGGCCACTTACGTAGAAGCAGGGGTGGAAATAGGCAGGGATACGGTGATTTACCCCAATGTCTTCCTCTTAGGAAGGACAAAAATCGGAGAAGATTGCATCATCGGCCCTGGGACAATCATCAGGGATTCGGAAATAGGGGACGGTTGCGTTGTAGAGGCATCGGTGGTGGAAGGGGCTACCTTGGAAAGAGAGGTCAAGGTAGGGCCATTCTCCCACCTCCGACCCGGAACCCACTTGGCGCAGGGTGTCCACATCGGTAACTTTGCCGAGGTCAAGAACAGCTATTTGGGGCCTGGCACCAAGATGAACCATTTCAGCTACTTGGGGGATGCCACCGTAGGCTCCGGAGTAAACATAGGGGCCGGGACTATAACTTGCAATTTTGACGGCTATACCAAGCACCCTACCGTGATAGAGGACGAGGCCTTCATCGGAAGCGATACAATGTTGGTGGCGCCGGTCAAGGTGGGCAAGAAGGCCCGCACAGGAGCCGGCTCAGTAGTAACGAGGGATGTCCCACCGGGTGCACTGGTCTACGGCGTCCCAGCTAAGGTTAAAAAATGGGTTTTGTAATTCTCTGGCTTTTAAGCCTGGCATCTTTCTGGGCCAGCTTCGCCTTAAGAAGCCTGTGGCTTAAGAAACACAAGCCCGAAGAGAGGGGAAGATTTTCGTTTGAGATTATTGCTGGATTGTCCTTGCTCTTAGCGGGCGCAAGCTCCTACAAAGCCTTGGAGCCATTCTCCCCCCGCTGGTTAAACTTCATACTCGTAATCCTAATCAACGGCTTTTTAGCTTTGCTCCTGCCGGCCCTCGGCGACGAAGCCTCTCTATACCTTAGGCCCCTTGGAGGCCTTGCCGATTTCCTGGCCCTGCTTTTGGCCCCTATGGCCGCCCTCTACGAGAAAGCTGTGGAGAAGGGGAACGAGGCCATCTACGTGGTTGAAGGGGAAGAGCGCGAAATCGTGGAAGGAGCACTGGACCTGGGAGAGACCATAGTGCGGGAAATAATGGTGCCAAGAGTGGATGTGGTGGCAATCAGGGCCGATTCTACCGTTTCGGAAGCGGTAAAAGTGGCGACTGAAAGCGGCCACTCCCGCCTCCCCGCCTACGAAGGAAGCATAGACAACATAACGGGCATAGTCCACGTAAAGGACCTGCTCCGGAAAGCGTGGGAAGGCCGGTGGGATGAGCCAGTAAAGGCCATCTTGCGCCCTCCCTACTTCATCCCCGAAACCAAAAACGCAGCCGAACTCCTCAGGGAAATGCAGAAACAGAAGATTCACATGGCCGTAGTAGTGGATGAATACGGCGGAACAGCAGGAATAGTCACTCTGGAGGACCTGCTGGAAGAGATACTGGGAGAAATCCAGGACGAATACGACCTTGAAGAGCCCTCAATCCAGGAAATTGGGGAGGGAGAGTACATCTTGGATGCAAGAGCGAGCCTGGAAGACCTTGAGGAAATCATCGGCAAAGAGCTTGACTTGGAAGGTATTGACACTGTAGGCGGGCTGGTGTATAGTAGTTTTGGAAGAGTGCCGGAAAAAGGCGCCCGATTTAACTTTGAGGGCTTTGAATTTGAGGTCTTATCCTTGGTAGGCAGACGGATAGGGAAAGTCCGCCTGCGAAAAATTACAGCAAAGGAGGGAGGAGATGGAGGTGGAAAAAGTGAGACAATGGAGTAAACTTGATAAGCTTAGGCTGCTCAATGCCATTGACGAAAGCGATGAATACAACGAAGAGCACCTCAAAGTGCTCGGGGTATTGCTTGAAGACGATGACCCAGAAGTAAGGGCGGGAGCGGCCATGGTCATCTGGAACTACCCAGAAGTCCATTTCATTGACAAGCTCTTTGACTTAGCCCTAAACGACCCAAGCCAAGAGGTCCGCTCCCAAGCAATAAAGACCTTGGGCCGTTACATCTACGAAGGCCTATCCAACGAGTACGAGCTCTTCTCCACAAGCGACGCGGCCGATGTCTTCGTCCCTGAGCTCCCATTGGAGGACTTCTTGAGGGTGAAGAACTTCCTAATCAACGTCTTCCACAACGAGAGCCTCCCCTTGGAATCAAGGCGTTGCGCCGTAGAAGCCTTGGGTTTCCTCTCCGAACCGGAAGTTGTTGAGGTCATTGAGAAAGCTTACCAGCACCCCGATATCCAGATGAAGGTGAGCGCCATATTCGCCATGGGCAGGAGCGGCCTGGAGAAGTGGGAGCCGATAATCCTCAGGGAGCTGCAAAGCGAAGTCTACGACATCCGTTACGAAGCCGTCAAGGCTGCAGGCGAAGCCGTGATAGAAAATGCTGTACCTTATCTCATCAAGATAGCCCTTTCCCAAGAAGAGGACAAATCCCTCCGGCTGGAAGCTATATGGTCCTTGGGCCTCATAGGAGGCGAAGAAGCAGGAAAAGTGCTTAAGAGCCTCCGCGAGGACCCCGACCCCGATGTGAGGGAGGTGGCGGAGGCCGCGTGGGAAGAGTGCGAAATCTACAAGCCTATAGAGGATGAGTGGATTGATGCTTTGCTTGAAGAGTTTGAAGAGGAAGAGTAAAGGCTTTCCTTAGCCAGTAAGTAAGCCCCCAGAAGCCCGGCCTCATCCCCAAGGGCGGCGGGCACTATTTTGAATTCCTCCAAAAATTCCCGCATAGTAAGCCTCTTCACCGTTTCCTCTGCCGGCTCCAATAGAAGCCTCCCCACTTTTGCCACCCCTCCCCCGACTATTATCCTGGAAGGGTTAAAGATGTGGATTAGGCTCACAAAACTGAGCCCAAGGTAGTATCCGGCTTCTTTGAAAATATCCTGGGCCAATGCATCCCCTTCCATCGCAGCCATAGCCACTTCCTTGGCCGTTAAGCTTTCCAAAGGCCCCGCTACAAACTTAGGGATAGAGGAACTTTCGCCTGCCTTTATGCGCCTTAGAGCTTCCCGAGCTATGGCCGTACCCGAAGCCAAGGCCTCTACACAACCCTTTCCCCCGCACCCACACTGAGGCCCATCGGGCTTCACCACTATGTGCCCGACCTCGCCCGCAAAACCTTTTGCCCCCAGAAGAAGCTTACCATCGGCAATTATCCCACCACCTATGCCCGTGCTTACGGTAATGTAGATTATGTCGGAAAAGCCCCTCCCGGCCCCAAGCCTGTGTTCCGCTAAGGCTGCCACATTGGCATCGTTACCAACAAAGGCTGGGACCCCAAACCGCTCCGCAAGGATTTCGGCCAAAGGCACGTTCTCCCAGCCGGGCAAGTTGGGAGCCGAAAAGATTACCCCTTTCCAAGGGTCCAAGGGGCCCGGAGCCCCAACCCCTATGGCTACGAGCTCCCCACTTCCCTTTAAAACCTCCTCAATCGCCTTGAAAATGCGGCCCAAAGTCGGCTCCAGGCCTTCGTGGGCAAGGGTGGGAAGGACACACTGGGCCAAAGCCTCCCCACTTTCAGAATAAAGCGCCGCCCTTATATTCGTCCCTCCTAAGTCAACAGCTGCTATGGCCTTTCCCATAGGCTAAACCTCCGAAAACCTAATAGCGGTCGGGACCTCGTCCCCAAGCCGGACGAAAATCCAAGGGATAGCCGAGGCCTTGAGCTCGGCCAAAACCTCCTGGTAAGCCGAAAGTTCATCGGCTATGATTATAGCCAGGGCTGAAATCCCCCTCAGTTTAAAACCCCGCAAAGCTTTGACCCATCCAATGCTCTCCGATGGGGTTATGGCTATGATTGTAGAATTGCCTTCCAAGGAATGGCTCTCAGAAGCAAGCAACTCCTCAAAGGGGTTATCGCTTTCAGCTCCGACCACGGCTAAAAATTCCAGGACCTTAAGAAGCTGTCTTGTGCCCCTCTCCGGCCGCAACACGTGCTTGGTCCGGGAGTAAACGGCTATGCCTAAAGCCCTCTTCTCCTTTAGGAAATGGCTGGCTAAAGAGGCCGCAATGGCTACAGAATACTCTTCGGTGGTCGGTTCAGGCCTTAAGCTCCAACCTTCGGCCCAGAAGAGGCTTGGGCCACGGCTTTCCACGAAGGAACGAGGCCACCCTTGCCCCTTTTGAACCCCTCGGTCAAGGTCAAGGAATAGCCAGATGTTGCTCAGGGGGTCAAGCTCAAATTCTTTAACCATCAATCGGCCGACATGGGCGGTTGTGGGCCAGTGAATTCGGCTGAAGCTGTCGCCAGGGTTGTATTCCCTTACCCCAGCGACGTTGATTGTAGCGAATGGGGCCCGCTGGCGGACCACTTCCCCACCAGGGAGGATTCCAGCTCTGAGCTTAAAGTAGGGCAAGGGGTAAATCGGAGGATAGACTGTAACCTCTTGCTGCGCCGGGAAAGTTTTTTCAAGCCTGATAAGCCCAAGAGGATCGGAGCTGACTACGGTGATGGGGCCGAGGGTGAACTGGCCCCTCTTCCGGCACAAGGTTTTAACCGACCAGCGGTATTCCCCCTTAGGAGGTATGGAGCCTATGACCTTCCCGGCTACATGGGCCGGGA
>JAPWUT010000123.1 GCA_028275425.1 Anaerolineae bacterium
TTGGAAATTTGGGTTTAGTAAGACAATCCCTTCGCGTATCCCATTAAAGGTCGCTTCCCATTCTTCTCCGGCCTTCTTTATCTCTTGGAAAAGCAGTGCATTATTTATGGCTACAGCAGCCTGATCGGCGATGGCGCGGGCAAGGGATACTTCCATGGGGGAGAAGGTGCGGGGTTCGTTGCAGAATACGGCCAAGTTTCCTAACAGTTTCCCGCGGTGGAACAGAGGAAGGTAAAGGGCCGAAGATATGCCCTCATCCATAGCAGCTCCGCGGATGTGGAGGAAAAGGGCTTCTTTGAGGATGTCATTTACTATCAATGGGGGCGGGGCTTCCTCAAGCGTTGGAGGCCATATCTGGATTGATTCCAAGAGGGAGGCGAAAGCCGGAGAAAGGCCTTCGCTGGCTACGCAGCGGAGCTTTTTGCCCTCATCAAAAAGGAAAACGGCACTCCGGTCTGCGTCAAGTAGCCCTATGGTTAAGCCTGTAAGCAGAGAAAGCATCCCCGGCAGGTCAAGGTAAGAGTTAAGCACTCTTATGGAGTCTTGCAAGGAAGCTAATTGGTGGTAACGGGCTTGGATTTCTTGGTAGAGGCGAGAATTGTTGACGGCCATCGCCAGTTGGTTAGTTATGGCCTGGACAAGTTCCACTTCTACCGGGGAGAAGGGCCGTTTTTCCCCTTTAGCTTCAATCCCTACAGAACCGATTACGCTTTCCTGAAGGATTATAGGGGCGAGGAGGAAAGAGCGGACTCCAGCCATGAGGAGGAGGTTACGGATTGGCTCTAATAGAGGCTCAGTTTCTACATCGTGAACGATGAGAGGCTTGCGGGTTTCTATGATGTGAGAAAAAGCCGGGTAAACTTTGAGGTCAAATTTTAGGCCGATTGAATCTTGAACAGGGTACTCTGCTTCCACTGTGCCTTCCATCTTCTCCAAATTGAACAGGACGATGGCGCAATGGTCCACCCCCAAAGTTTCCACAATCTTAGCGGCGGTTACGTTAAGGATTCGCTTGATGTCAAAAGTTGAAGCCGCCAGGGAGGCGATTTCCTGAATTAGGACCCTACGCGTTACTTCTTGGGTGAGGTCTTGCAATTGAGCCTTGAGGCCTTGGCGGAGCTTTACGTTTTCTAAAGCCACCGAGGCTTGTTCAGCTAAAGCTACCATTAGCTCTTGCTCTTCGGGAGAGAAGCCATCTTTTTGGCTCTTGACCCCGGCTAAGAAGCCGTGAACCCTTCCGGCAGTTTGGAGAGGGGCTAAGAAGCAGCTTCCAGCTTCGGAGGGGGAAGCAATTTGAATCGGCTCCGTGGAAAGGTCAGGGATATAAATCGGTTCGCCGGTGCGAATTATGCGGCTTAGCGAGCTTGCGGGGGAAGGGCTTAGTTCCCTTCTTCCCTCATCCTTCACTTCCACAAAGGCCTGTTTGTTTTCATCCCAGAGCCATAGGCTGCAGGAGGAAACTCGGACGATATCTCTGGCTATTTCAGCTACTGCCTGGGCTATCTTTACTTCATCGGGCAGAAGGGGCAGTTTGCGGCTGAGTTCGTAGAGGGCTTTTAAGCGTTCCCTAAGGGCCTTTTCGGCTGTTGTGCTTTTTCGGACTTCCCGGCGTAGGGTTAGGTTCCAGGCGTAGAGGAAGAGGGAAGTGAAAAGGAGGAAAATCGCTAAGCCAGAAAGCCTTACGAGTGTAGGGGTAATTAGCGTTGTGGGGGGAATTCCTGGCTTTGTCCCAAACCATTTTTGATAAAGGGCTGCCAAAGTGCCGTTATTTTCCAGAATCTCTATGCCGGTGTTCAGGATGGAGAGCAGCTCTTCATTCCCTTTCTTTACGGCCATGCAATAAGGGGAGGGGAAGAGAGGGTCGCCAACGGTTTTCACCTTGCCTTCCGCTCCCAATTTCCTGAGGTTGAACAAGCCTACCCACTTGTTCCCTACGAAGGCATCAACCTGGCCTTCCAAGAGCAACTGCAGCCCTTCTTCTTGAGTTCCAACGGCTACGAGGTTGATTCCCGGGAGGGCGCTCAAGTAATCGTAGGCAACATCCCCCTTTTGGACAGAAACTTTGAGGCCTTTAAGGTCATTTACTGAGGATATGCCTTGCCGGTCAGCAGGGATGAAGATAGTGGAGTAACTTTGGAGGAATGGGCGGGAGAAGCCGTAGATGGCGGCCCTCTCGGGGGTGTAACGCATCCCTTGGATTGCGTCCACTTGGCCCTCCTCCAGGGCTTTGCGGGCATCTTCCCACAACATCGGCCTAAGCTCTACCTCCATACCCAAGTTTAAAGCCAGGGAGTAGACAAGGTCCACGTTGAAGCCCTTGTATTCCCCTCCCTCCAGATACTCAAATGGGGGGAAGGAATAATCGCCAGCGATTACGACTTTGCCCTTCTGGGCGAGCCATTCCCTTTGAGCAGGGGATAGAGCCGGCCGCTTGAGGAAGGCATAGTTGAAATAAATTCCTGCCCCTAAGAGGAGGGCCAAGATAACCCCAAGCGCCAAAAGGGTTTGCGGTTTGGATAGGATGGATTGGACTTTGCCCTTCATGAGATGTATTTGCCTATGAGCAAGCTAAGCTTTTCCTTTAGCTCTTTGGGGATTAGGTCCCTCTGAGTGACTATGGCATCGGCCAGGGCACGGGAGCAGGCACAAGTCCGCTCTTCGGGGATAGTGGGGATAAGGTAACGGAGGGCTTCTTGTGCTACCTTTACGTTGGCCTCAAGGTTTCTTATCACCATTTCCGCCGTAACCGGCTCCTCAGTCTCGTGCCAGACGTCGTAATCGGTGACGTGGGCCATGGCCGCGTAGCAGATTTCGGCTTCTCTGGCCAGTTGGGCTTCCGGAGAAGCGGTCATGCCGATTATATCAACTCCCCATTGGCGGTATATTCGGGATTCACCTTTCGTGGAGAAGCGAGGCCCTTCAATGGTGATGAAGGTTCCACCTTTGTGGACTCTGGCTCCAGTCTTCTTCACTGCTTGGTAGACAAGCTCGGAAAGCTCTGGGCAGAAAGGTTCGGCAAAGGAGATGTGGACTACAAGCCCGTCCCCGAAGAAGGAATAAGCCCTTTTGCCTTTTGTGTGGTCAAAAAGTTGGTCCGGAATAACTATGTCTCTGGGGGCAATTTCCTCTTTCATTGAGCCGCAGGCGCTTACGGCTATAATCCTCTCAACTCCGAGGGATTTCAAGGCCCAGATGTTAGCTCTGTAGTTGATTTCGCTGGGCATTATGCGGTGGCCGCGGCCATGCCTGGGCAGGAAAGCAACCCTTCTACCTTCCAATGTGCCTATGACTATGACATCCGAGGGCTCACCGAACGGGGTTGAAATTTTCACCTCTTTTATGTCGGTTAGCCCTTCCATCTGGTAGAGGCCGCTTCCCCCAATTATCCCTATTTTGACCTTCTCCATAGTGCACCTCCGAGCTCATTTCATTTCGGCTAAGAGTTCAGCCAGTTTGTCTATTTCCTCCTTGGTGTTGAGTTCGGTCACGCACAAGAGCATGCAATCCTTGAGGTGGGGGTAATCCCGGCCCAAGTCGTATCCTCCGATGATTTTGTGCTGGAGCAGCCGGCGGTTTATCTCCTGTGGTGGGAGAGGGCAACGGACTACGAACTCTTTGAAGAAAGGCTTTTTATTGATGATTTCGTAGCCGGGGATTTCTCCTATGCGCTTGGCAGCGTAATGGGCTTTGTGATAGCACAGCTCGGCCACTTTCCTCAGGCCCTCCTTGCCCATGACTGCAAGGTAGACTCCGGCAGCCAGGGCGCAGAGAGCCTGGTTGGTGCAGATGTTGGAGGTAGCTTTCTCCCGGCGTATGTGCTGTTCCCGGGCCGAGAGGGTTAGGACGAATCCTCGCTTTCCTTCAGCGTCCACCGTTTCCCCTACCAGGCGTCCTGGCATCCTGTGGACGTACTCCATTTTAGTGGCGAATATCCCCAGGTATGGGCCGCCAAAAGCAACAGGGTTGCCCAGAGGTTGCCCTTCCCCTACTACGATATCGGCTCCGTATTGCCCTGGGGGTTTGAAGAGCCCTAAGGAAATCGGGTCAACTACTACCACGAATATGGCTCCAGCGGCGTGGATTTTATCGGCCAGGCCTTCTACCGGCTCCAGTTCCCCGAAGAAGTTGGGGTTCTGGATTATGAAGCAGATTGTGTCCTGGTCCAGGAGGCCTAATAAGTCCTGGATGTCGGCTTCAGGGTTTTCATCTCCTACCACGTTTATGTCCATGCCCCGGACATATGTGCGCAGGACTTGGCGGTATTCGGGGTGGACGGCAGGGGAAACGATTACTTTGTGGCGCTTTCGGCGGTGGATGTTGTAGGCCATGAGGGCTGCTTCGGCCATAGAGGTAGCGCCATCGTAGTGGGAAGCGTTGGCCACTTCCATCCCCGTAAGCTGGCAAACCATGGTCTGGTATTCAAAGATGCTCTGAAGGGTGCCCTGGCTTATCTCCGGTTGGTAAGGGGTATAAGCGGTGTAGAATTCGCCTCGGCTTAGGACGTATTTAACCACACTGGGGACAAAGTGGTTGTAGGCTCCTGCTCCCAGGAAGCAGGTATAATGGTCAAGGTCAGCATTCATTTCGGCCATTTGGCGGATTTCCCGCAGGATTTCGGCCTCCGATAGGGGTTCAGGCAGGTTAAATTTCACGTATCGGACTTCGGGGGGGATATCGGAAAAAAGCTCTTCAATTTTTTCCACCCCTATGGCCCGGAGCATTTCTTCGCGGTCTTTATCGGTAGAGGGGATAAAGGGGCTTTCCATTAGTGACCTCCCTTGGCCTCTTCTTCGGCCACGAATTTCTCATATTCTTCGGGGGTCATTAGGGAATCCCACTCGGAGGGGTTGGTTGGGCGGAAGCGGACGAGCCATCCTTCCCCGTATGGGTCTTTGTTGACAAGCTCTGGTGAGGTAGTGAGGGCTTGGTTTACGGCGGTGATTTGGCCACTCATGGGCATGTAGCAATCGGCAGCAGCTTTTACGGATTCAACTACGGCGAAAGCATCGCCTTGGGAGAAGCTTTCGCCTACTTCCGGCAATTCTACATAAACCACATCCGAAAGTTGAGCCTGGGCGTAGTCGGTTATCCCACAAGTGGCTTCGGTGCCGTTGAGTCTTACCCATTCGTGGGTTTTGGTATAGCGGGCTTTGGGATCCAGCTTCATCGCTTACCTCCAAAGCAGGGTTTAGTTTCCTTACCCATTTTACCATTTAAGGTTTTTTGTGCCAAATTTTCACGCTGACCGAGGGGTGCTTGTGCTCCCTGGGCCCCTGTTTGCCCCCCCGTTGGCTTAGGGTTCGCCAGCGTTTTGGGTCCCACTCGTGGCGGGTTTGCTAATGTGGGTTACTCGCCCCTTCTTTTGAATTTGTGGGGGGACACCCCCCACGACCCCCCGCCATGGGGGCTTCGCCCCCCTGGATCCCCCGTTTGCCCACCCCCGTTGGCTTTGGGTTTGCCAGCGTTTTGGGCCCCACCCGTGGCGGGATTGCCAGAGCGGGCTGTTCGCCCCTAATTTTGGTTTTGTGGGGGGACATCCCCCATACCCCCCGCCAGGGGGGCT
>JAPWUT010000171.1 GCA_028275425.1 Anaerolineae bacterium
CCCAAGTTTTAAATAAAGGCGAAGTTTGGGCGGAAGTCAAGATGCGGGCGAATTCAACTTGAAGCATGGTTGAGAAGGCTTTCTTGCTTTGCCCTCCCAGGACTACAAAATACCAGTTTTGCAAATCAAGCTTTGAAGGGGCCCAAAGAGCTGCGTAGAGGATTTTTTCCAAAGTTTCCTTAGGTATAGGGTCAGGTTTGAAGCGAGTTATGCTGCGCCTTGAGATTATAGCTTCATAGGTGTCCATTCCAACCCTCCGATGATTTTTATCCGCAGGGCGGTGGGTTATCCATGTTTTAAGGCAGGCTTTGTTTGAATTATACTGGAAGATTGCGGAGGGTGCAAAGTTACGCTACTAATTTTGCCAAGCCTCGTAAGGCGGTGGAGGTGGTTTCTCGCCCTCGTGGGCTTAGGGTTTGCCGGCGTCTTGGGCCCCACTCATGGCGGGGTTGCTAATGTGGCAACTCGCCTCCACTTTTGGTTTTGTGGGGGGACACCCCCCACAGCCACCCGCCATGGGGGCTTCGCCCCCCTGGACCTCCCTTTGCCCACCCTCGTAGGCTTAGGGTTCGTCGGCTTTTTGGGTCCCACTCGTGGGCTGGTTGCTAATGTGGGCAACTCGCCCCTTGTTTTATTCTGGGGGCACGTCCCCCATGCCCCCTGGGAGGGGGCTTGCGCCCCCTCCACCCCCGTTTTCCCACCCTCGTGGGCTGAGGGTTTGCTGGCGTTTTGGGCCCCACTCATGGCTGGGTTTAAAGGGGTGGCCGCTCGCCCCCTTTTAGGGTTTTGTGGGGGACACCCCCACGGCTTACAAGTGTAGGTTTTTAGGTTGCTGGCAAATCGGAAAAGGAAGGCCAGGGGTGAGGATAGAAGTGCCCTAAAGGTAAGGGAAGCTCACTCAGCAAAGCAGCTCTCTTTTCCCCTTTTTAGCTGAGGCTTCCCTGTAAAAGTCACGTAAGCGCTCCCGCAAGGCATTCTCTTTGACACCTACAGGCTTGGCCAGGAAGCAAGAGCGGGCTATAACCATGCCCAAGCTCCATAGGGCAAGGACAAAAGCTTGAGGTTTAGATAGGTGAGGCATGTGTTGAGCAACGGTTTCGTACCACTGCTTCAATGATTCCTTGGTCATGGTTCTTTCCTCCTTGTTTTTTGGGGAAGAGGATACCACTAATGGCCCATTCGTCAAATTCATACCGCTCAAAAACCTACACTTGTAAAAGGGGGCGTGGGGGGTGGCCCCACACGAAATCAAAAGAGGGAGCGAGTCGCCCACCTTAGCCACCCGGCCACGAGTGGGACCCAAGAGGCTGGCAAACCCTCAGCTAACGGGGGTGGGCAAACGGGGGTCCAGGGGGGGGCGAAGCCCCCTGACGGGGGGCTGTGGGGGGTGTCCCCCAGAGTTTTAAAAGAGGGGGCGAGTTGCCAACCCCTGAAACCCGCCCACGAGTGGGACCCAAGAGGCTGGCAAACCATCAGCTAACGGGGGTGGGCAAAACGGGGGTCCAGGGGGGCGAAGCCCCCTGGCAGGGGGTTTGGGGGGTGTCCCCCAAAAAACAAAAAGAAGGGGCGAGTTGCCCCCATTTGAATCCCCGCCACGAGTGGGACCCAAAACGCTGGCGAACCCTCAGCCTACGGGGGTGGGCAAAATTTCGTGATTGCTCGTTCCCCACCTTGATGATATAATGGATTCAAACCCACCCTAAGGAGGAAAACCATGAGAATCGTAGTGCTTGGCGGTTGCGGCGACATGGGAAGCCACGTGGTCCAAGACCTCCTCCAAACCTCCGAGGCCGAAGTGGTCATAGCCGATTACCGAGTAGAAGTGGCCAAAGAAATGGCCTCTAAGCTGGGAGAAAGAGCTAAAGCGGCTTTCGTAGATGCTACCGACCCCGCTTCCTTGAGAAAGGTCCTTGAAGGAGCCAACGCAGCCGTAGGATGCATCGGCCCATTCTACAAGTTCGCTTTCCCCCTGGCTAAAGCTGCCCTGGAAGCTGGGGTCAATTACGTAGACATCTGCGATGATTACAGCCCGGTGGAAAGCATCCTGGCCTTGGATGAGCCTGCCCGCCAGGCCGGGATAACCATAATCACAGGGCTGGGCTGGACCCCAGGCATAACCAACATCCTGGCCAGACACGCATCACGCCAGCTTGATGAAGTGGAAGAAATCAACATAGCTTGGACCGGGAGCGCTTCCGATTCAAAAGGCCTGGCAGTAATAATGCACGTATTCTATGCCTCAACTGGCGAGGTCCCCTCCTGGATTGACGGCAAATTGGTCAAAGTTAAAGCCTCCTCGGGGAAAGAAACCGTGGAATTCCCGGCACCCTTAGGGAAAGTCAAAGTCTCCCATTGCGGCCACCCAGAGCCCATAACCATCCCTCGCTACATGAAAGCCAAGACCGTAACCCTGAAGGGTGCCCTCGTCCCCGATTGGAACAATAAAATCTTGGAGGTGTTTGCCGCCCTCAAGCTTATAGACACCCCGGCTAAAATGGAAAGGATGGCCAAGCTAATCCATTCCATTGAAGGGATTTTCCGGGTGGGAGGAATAGCCTGCTCCGGAGCCAAGGTCACGGTTAAAGGCCGCAAAAATGGGCAACCTAAAACCATAAGCTATGGAGTGGCAGACCGGATGGGGCGCTTGACCGGAATACCAGCTTCCATAGGAGCACAGTGGTTAGCCAAAGGCCTCATCCCACAGAAAGGCGCTTTCGCCCCCGAAGGATGCATAGAGCCAGAGCCATTCCTGGAAGAGCTGGCCAAAAGAGGCATAAAAATCGTGGAAATGTAGTGCAAAGTGCTGGAAAAAATCCGCCGTTTTGTAATTGAGCACGGACTCTTCTCTCCAGGAGAAAAAGTCATAGTGGGGGTCTCGGGAGGGCCCGATTCCCTCTGTCTTCTTCACATCCTTTGCCGCCTCAGAGCGGATTTGGACCTCAAGCTTCACGTAGCCCACCTGAACCATAAGATAAGGGGACTTGCAGCCGAAGAAGACGCCGCCTTTGTGGAAAAGGTAGCCAAGGAGTGGGGAATTCCATGCACCATACAGGCCAGGGATGTGCCAGCCTTAGCGCGGGAGAAAAGCATGAGCTTGGAAGAGGCCGCCCGCTATGCCCGCTACAAGTTCCTGGCCGAAGTAGCAATCAGGGAAGAGGCCAAAACCATAGCCGTAGGCCACAACGCCGATGACCAAGTAGAGACAGTGGTAATGCACTGGGTGCGGGGCTCTGGACTGGCCGGCCTGAGAGGGATGCTCCCCCGTTCCCGACTCATAGTGGGAGGAGAAGAATACGACCTCTGGCTTGTCCGGCCACTCCTGGAAATAAGCCGGGCAGAAATTGAAGCCTACTGCCGGGAGCACGGCCTTACCCCTCGCTTTGACCTCTCCAACCTTGACACCACCTACTTCCGCAACCGACTCCGCCACGAACTCATCCCTTACCTGGAAACTTTTAACCCTCGCTTCCGCGAAGTTGTAAGGCGCTCGGCAAGACTTTTCGCCGACGATTACGATTTCCTCCGGCGCCAGGTTGAGGCCTGCTGGCACGAAGTAGTGGAGTGCGAAGAAGAAAAGGGCATAGTCTTTTCCCTTAGCCGATGGCTAACCCTTCACCCCGCTATGCAAAGGGGAACGATCAGGGAAGCTATAAGCCGGATGCGCCGGGGGCTAAGGGACATAGGATGGGAGCACGTGGAAAGAGCCCGCAAGGCCGTCCTGGAAAGGAGAGCGGGGGTAAAAGTAACCCTTCCCCAAGGCCTGGTCTTAGCCACAGGATACGGCATCTTCTTCATCGGAGAAGAAGGGTTTGCCCCTCGCGAGGATTTACCGCTCATCACCGAAGAAATCGCTCTGGCAATCCCCGGCCAGACCCGTATTACCGAAAGCGGATGGAAAGCAGAGGCCTCCATCGCCCCCCTATCGCAATTACCTAACGCTTGGGATGCCAATCCCGACCCCTGGCAAGCTTTCCTGGACTGGCGCAAAATCAAAGCCCCCGTTAAGCTTAGGCCGCGCCAGCCTGGGGACCGCTTCAAACCCTTGGGCCTCAAAGGCGGAACCAAAAGCCTCCACGAGTTCATGATTGACGAGAAAATCCCCCAATACCTTAGGGACAAGTGGCCAATCCTTGTGGACAGGGAGAAAATCCTTTGGGTAGTTGGCTACCACATTTCCGAAGAAGCGCTGGTCACCCCCGAGACAGAAGAAGTGCTCATAGTTCGGGTTCACAAAGATTTCCCTTCCTGAGAGAGCCTTGGCCCAGGTTTTCAACCGAACCAAAAAC
>JAPWUT010000124.1 GCA_028275425.1 Anaerolineae bacterium
AGTCCAGGCCTTGAGCGAAGTGCTCATGGAGGGGGACAAGGAGCGCCAGATTCTGCAAGGCCTCCTCTACCACCACCGCCAACACTACGCCGGCTCCTCCTTCCAACTCCGGCTGCCAGGAATTGAAGCCAACAAATGAAAGGAGAGCGCACATGCCAAGCGACCTTGAACAATTAAAGCAAACCATCTTCGCCTTCCTCCAAGCCGAAACCTGGGAGGAATCCCGCCGCATCTTGGAAGCCCACCCCGAACTCCTCACGGATGAAGCCGATGCCGTGCTGGGGCGATTCATAGACACAGCCCAAGCCCAGGGAGACGAAGCCGCCCTCCGCATCTTTGAGGGGCTTCGTGCTTTCCTGCGCCGCTGCCGGGAGGTGGGGGTAGAGGAAGCATTTGCTGAACTGAGGCGGGGCTCTGAGTTTGTGCAAACTCTCTTAGCCTTCCTCCAAGCCGAAACTTTGGAGGAATCCCGCCGCATCCTGGAATCCCACCCCGAACTCCTCACGGATGAAGCCGATGCCGTGCTGGGGCGATTCATAGACACAGCCCAAGCCCGGGGAGACGAAGCCGCCCTCCGTATCTTTGAGAGGCACCGCGCTCTCCTGCGCCGCTGCCGGGAGGTTGGAGTAGAGCAGGCCTTTGCCGAACTCAGCGGCCCGCCAATTCCTCCGGAGTTCCAAGCCGACCTCCGCCGTGCCCAAGAAGGAGAAGCCCGCTACCAGCAAACCGGCGACCCGGCCGCGTTAAATGAAGCCATCGCCGCCTATGAGCGCATCCTGAACCATCCTGCTTTCTCCCAAGCTGATGAGCGCTTCCGCCTGGGGGCTTGGAACGATGCTGGCGGTGCCTACTTGCGCCGCTACTGGCGGACGGGAAATATCGCCGATTTGGACAAAGCTCTGGCCTTGTGGCGGCAAGCGTTGGATGCTACGCCTCTTGACTCCCCTGACCGGCCCGTGTTTCTCAACAACCTGGGCAATGGGCTATTTAGCCGCTATGAGCGCACGGGTAGGCTTGAGGACTTGGAGGAGGCGATTAAGGCCTATCGAGAGGCGGTGGAGGCTACGCCTCCTGGCTCCCCTGACCGGCCCGGTTTCCTCAACAACCTGGGCGAAGGGCTGAGGGCTCGCTATGAGAGCACGGGTAGGCTTGAGGACTTGGAGGAGGCGATTAAGGTCTATCGGGAGGCGATAGAGGCTACGCCTCCTGGCTCCCCTGACCGGCCCATGTTCCTCAACAACCTGGGCGGAGGGCTATTTCGCCGCTATGAGCGCACGGGTAGGCTTGAGGACCTGGAGGAGGCGATTAGGGTCTATCGGGAGGCGGTAGAGGCGACGCCTCCTGGCTCCCCCGACCGGCCCGGTTTCCTCAACAACCTGGGCAATGGGCTGAGGGCTCGCTATGAGAGCACGGGTAGGCTTGAGGACTTGGAGGAGGCGATTAAAGCCCATCGGGAGGCGGTGGAGGCTACGCCTCCTGGCTCCCCTGACCGGCCCGGTTTCCTCAACAACCTGGGCGAAGGGCTGAGGGCTCGCTATGAGAGCACGGGTAGGCTTGAGGACTTGGAGGAGGCAATTAGTGTCTATCGGGAGGCGGTAGAGGCTACGCCTCCTGACTCTCCCTACCGGCCCGCTATCCTCAACAACCTGGGCACTGGGCTGTCTCGCCGCTATGAGCGCACGGGTAGGCTTGAGGACCTGGAGGAGGCGATTAGGGTCTATCGGGAGGCGGTAGAGGCGACGCCTCCTGGCTCCCCCGACCGGCCCGGTTTCCTCAACAACCTAGGCAATGGGCTGAGTGCTCGCTATGAGCGCACGGGCAGGCTTGAGGACTTGGAGGAGGCGATTAGGGTCTATCGGGAGGCGGTAGAGGCTACGCCTCCTGGCTCCCCTGACCGGCCCATGTTCCTCAACAACCTGGGCAATGGGCTGTCTCGCCGCTATGGGCGCACGGGCAGGCTTGAGGACTTGGAGGAGGCGATTCGGGTCTATCGGGAAGCGGTAGAGGCTACGCCTCCTGGCTCCCCTGACCGGCCCGGTCACCTCAACAACCTGGGCAATGGGCTGAGGGCTCGCTATGAGCGCACGGGTAGGCTTGAGGACTTGGAGGAGGCGATTAGGGTCTATCGGGAGGCGGTAGAGGCTACGCCTCTTGACTCTCCTGACCGGCCCGCTATCCTCACCAACCTGGGCACTGGGCTGTCTCGCCGCTATGAGCGCACGGGCAGGCTTGAGGACTTGGAGGAGGCGATTCGTGTCTTTAGGGAAGCGGTAGAGGCTACGCCTCTTGGCTCCCCCGACCGGCCTGGTCGCCTCAACAACCTGGGCAATGGGCTGGGGGCTCGCTATGAGCGCACGGGTAGGCTGGAGGACCTGGAGGAGGCAATTAGTGCTTATCGGCAGGCTTGCGTGCAGGGGTTGCAGAGCAATCCGCCCGAAGTGTTGCGAGCCGGACGCAATTGGCTCCTTTGGGCTTTCCAGCGCGGCGCCTGGGAGGAAGCCTTAGAAGCGCACAGGTATGCAGTGCAGGCTGCGGAGGCTCTCCTCAGCTCCCAGTTCGGCTACCCCGATAAGGCTTTCTCCTTGGGCCCAGTGCAAGGGCTCCCTGCCCGCGCTGCCTTTTCCGCCTGGCGCCTGGGGCAACTAACTAAGACCGTTGAATTCGTGGAACAAGGCCGCGCCCAGCTATTGCGCGAAGCCCTGGAGCGCCGGCGCCGGGACCTGCATGCCCTGGCAGGCACACCGTATGAACCTTACTACACGGCCTACATCCAGGCCACCCGGCATTTGGATGACCTGCAGGCTATCCCTTACCCTCAGCGTCCGCCCGATTGGGGAATCCAAATCGCCCAGGCGCTGGCTGCCCGGCAAGCGGCCATTGAAGCCCTGCGGCGAAACGTGCCCGGGTTCGCCTACTTCCTCAAATCCCTGCCTTTTTCCGAAATCCAGCGGCAAGCCGCTGAGGCCCCGCTGGTCTACATGCTCGCCACCAAATATGGCGGCTTGGCACTGATTGTGCGCGCCAGCAGCGAGCCGGAGGTTGTAGAATTGCCCGAATTGACCGAGGAAGCCCTTGCTGATAGCTTGAGAGCCTATCTCGGCGTCTATACTGTCTGGCGCAACAGCCCCAGGAATAGTATTGCCCGTCGGGCCTGGTTTGCTGCGCTGGATGAGGTCTGCCGCTGGCTGTGGGATGTAGCGATGAGGCGGGTGGTGGAGGCCCTTGCCGGGGCAAGCTCTGCTGTCATCATCCCCACTGGCCTGCTGGGCTTTCTTCCCCTCCATGCTGCCTGGCGGGAGGACCCCGTTGCCCCCACCGGCCGCCGCTATGCCCTGGATGACCTTCTCATTACCTATGCGCCCAGCGCCCATGCCCTGGCCGCCGCTCGCCAGGTCGCTTCTTCTACTCCTGCCAACCGCCTCTTCGCCGTGGACAACCCCGATGGCTACCTCCGCTTCTCTGCGGAGGAGGTCGCCGCTGCCCTGAAGCATTTCTCTCCCGGCAACCGGCGCCTTTTGGGCGGAGAAGCTGCCACCCGCCAGGCCGTCCTGGAGGAAATCCCCCGCTATTCCGTCCTCCACTTCTCCACCCACGGCTGGGCCAATCTGGAAGAGCCGCTCCAGAGCGGCCTACTGATGGCCAAGCGGGAGCCCCTTACTTTGGGGGACATCATGGACTTGCGGCTGAAGGGGGCAAGGCTGGCGGTGCTATCGGCCTGCGAGACGGGCCTTCCGGGCGCTAAGCTCCCGGAGGAGGCTGTTTCCCTCCCCTCCGGGCTTATCCAGGCGGGGGTGGCCGGCGTTGTGGGAAGCCTGTGGGCGGTGAATGAGAAGAGCACGGCCAACTTGATGGCCCGCTTCTACGATTTGTGGCTGGAGGAGGAGCTTGAGCCGCCGGAAGCGCTGCGGCAGGCACAAATCTGGCTGCGGGATTCAAACAGTGGTTACGCTCATCCCTTCTACTGGGCGGCTTTCAGCTATGTGGGGGCATAGGAGATTGCTTCGCCCCCTTCGGCGCTCGCAATGATGTTAAGGGAGGCAAGGATGGAGAGGAAAAACATCGGGGAAGAGGAAAAGACCCTGGAAGCGATTCGCACACTGAAGGCCGAACTGCGCCAGCTCCTGGGGCCGGAAGAGGCAGAGCAGCTGAACCGCCTCCTGGACCAGTATCTGGAAGAGGCGCTTTCTCCTGAACGCCGTGAGAGTGCCCTGGGCAATGCCCTGCAAGCCATCAAAAAACATCCCCAGGTTCGGGCTCGCTTGGAAGAAATCTTAGGCCAGAAAGGCGTGGAGGAGCCTCGCCGGCTTTTTGAGCCATTGCCCGGAGGAGAAGAGGTAATCCCACCGGGGACGGTGATGGTTTGCCCTGTGGACCCAAGCCATTACCGGATGCGGCTCCAGTTTGTAGGCCAGAGGCTGCGCTGCCCAGAGCACGAGGTGGACTTGGTCCCGGAGGAGAGCATCCGTGGTTGAGAAATTCTGGGAGAACATCGGCCAGGCGCTGGCGAAAGAGTGGACGGCGCGAATGTTGACGCCGGCTTTCGCCTTCTGGGCCGGAGGACTGCTGGCCTGGGCTTTCCGCCATGGCTGGAGTAACCTCACCTCATGGTGGTCCGCCCGCTCCGTCCTTGAACAGGCGGCTCTGCTCGTGGGAGGATTGTTCCTCGTAGCCTTCAGTGCGGTCGTGATGGAATGGGCCCAGGACCGCATCCTGCGGTTGGCCGAAGGATACTGGCCAAAGCCGCTGTGGCCGTTGCGCTTCGCCCTGGCCCGCCGCTGGGAAAAGAAAGCCCAGCAAATGGAGGAGCGATGGCATAAATTGGATGGAAAATGCGAGGGGCACCCGGAGAAGCTACCGCCCCAGGAGCGGGCAGAATACGCCCGGCTGGACGCCTTCCGGCTCCGCCTCCCCTTTGACACCGGCCGGATGATGCCTACCCTCCTGGGCAACATCCTCCGAGCAGCCGAAGAGCATGCCTGGGTCCGCTACGGGCTGGAGGCAGGCACCTGCTGGCCACGGCTCTGGCTCCTCTTGCCAAAGGATGTCCGGGAAGAAATCGCTGCTACCCGGAGCCGCCTGAATGAGGCAACTCGGATATTTGCCTGGAGCCTCTTGTTCCTCATCTGGACTATCTGGGCCTGGTGGGCGGCGCCGGTAGGGTTGCTATTGGCCTGGCTGGCCTGGCAGTGGATGGTCATGGCCGCACTGACTTACGGCGACCTGGTCCGCTCGGCCTTTGACCTCTACTACCCCGTCCTCTTTGAGCAGCTGGGCCGGCCAAAACCTGAAAGTCGGGAGGATGGACAGGAGCTCACGCGATATCTGGCGCGAGGTTTATGAAGGGAAAGCGGGAAAATTCAATCGGCAGGAGGTGAAGATGAATCAGGATTGGCAGGACCAACTGGAGCAAGCTCGCTCTCTCCTCAGGCAAGGCTACTACGGCCAAGCCGTCGCTATCGGCGGGCAAATCCTGGAATCGCTCTTCCGCTGGCTCTACCGGGAAATCATGCCCCGCCTGACCGCTCAGGAGCATGAGGCGGTCACAAA
>JAPWUT010000008.1 GCA_028275425.1 Anaerolineae bacterium
GCGGCGGAACAACTTCCCCCTCGCGGGGAAGTTGGCCTACGAGTCATGGGTCGTTGAAGCAGGAAGCAACCGGTCATTTGTTTCGCCCCAAGGGGTGAAATAAATGACTATGAGTTGCAGAACGGCATCCTCGCCATGGATGGCCCGGACATGGGAGCTTAGCCTTTCGCTCACCTCTTCTTGGCAAATCGGACATTTAATAATCTCCACGCTTCCCCTCGCTTTTAACTAAAAAGGCCAACAGCAAAGTTCACCGAATTCTAACCACTACCGGCGCTTTCCTCCATAGCTTTTCCAGTTCGTAATAGTCTCTCTGGGCCGGCATGAAGATGTGTAATATCACGTCCCTGTAATCCATCAGGACCCAACCCGAATCGGGGGTCCCTTCCACCCCTAACGGTTCAATGCCTTCAGCCTCAAGTTTTTCCCGCACTTCACTGGCAATCGCTTCAACTTGCTTCTCGGAATCGCCAGTGCAGATGACAAAGTAATCAGCTAAGGGGAAAAGTTTCCTCAGGTCCAGCACTACTATGTCGTAGGCTTTTTTGTCCATAATGAGGTCAACTATACGGTGCGCCAGCTCAAGAGAATCCAGAGTCCCACCTCCTTCCATTTAAAATTCAAAAGTTTTGCCTGCCCCTCCGCTCTGGACGTCACCCCCAAGTTCTTCCCTGAGGACACGGAGGGCTTCTTTCCCAGTGCAGTGGCAGCCTATGAGTTTTTTAACCCCTATCTCTTTCAATTTTACCACCATTTGGCGGATTTTGTGGGGCTTTAGCCCCATAACGTGTAACCCCCCAACTATTATTGAGGGGACTTCTCCGGCCACTTCCGCCGCCTTTTGCACTAACATTTCAAGGCCGGGGTGAGCACAGCCTACTAACATTATAACGCCTGAAGAAGCTCTTGCTACCAAGGCCATTTCCGGAATTTTGGAGCCTACGGGCTCAGTAAGCCAAATCCCTTCCCCAAGTTCCAGCGGCCCCTTAACTTCTTTAAGGGTTGCCAATACCTGCCATTGGGCTTTTAAATCGGGAGGGATGGGCGAGGGAACGTAGAAGGTTACACCGGCATTGGCTTTGAGGAATTCCGTAAATCCCCCGTAATGGTCAGGATGGAAGTGGGAAAGGACAGCTTCTTTGACGGTTTCAAAGGGTATGTTCAGGGTTTGAAAAGCAAGTAAAGGAGAAACCGGACCAGCATCAAATAAGATCCGGCGCTGGCCTACTTCCAGTAGGGCTGAGAACCCCCAGCCTGGCTTTATTTCCCTGCGGGTTGATGTGTTATCAAAAAGGATTGTAAGTTTGACCACAGTTCACCAGTAGACCCGTTGGCGTTCCTCCCACACCCTCTTATACACCCCCACGGTCATTTCGGCAATTCTATCCCAGTTGTATTTCTCCACTACTTCCCGATAGGCATTTTCAACCCTCATTTTGGCCCAGTGGGGGTTTTCCAAGGTGTGTAGGATTCCCCAGACCAAAGATTCCACGTTGTTAGGGTAAACGGTTATCCCCGTTTCAGCGTGCCGGACTACTTCTGCAAGCCCCCCAACCTCAGATACTACTACTGGGCAGCGGGCAGCCATCGCTTCTAAGGCCACTATGCCAAAGGGCTCATAGAGGCTGGGGAACACGGCCACATCCGCCACTTTCAGCAACCTGTCGCGGTCTTCATCGGGGATGAAGCCGGTGAAGAGGACTTTGTGGACTACTCCCAGCTCCCAGGCTCGGTGCCGCAAGTGGTCAAGCAAATGGCCTGTCCCTACTATTACGAATTTGGCTGAAGGGAAGCGGGCCAGAACCAGGGGAACGGCTTCCAGCAAGATTTGCGGCCCCTTCTCTTCCACCAACCGCCCTACGTAGAGCACTATCTTCTCCTCAGGCAAAGCATACATGTTGCGGAACCAGGTTAAATCCACCCCCTCCCACCGGTCAAAACGCTCGGTCTTGACCCCGTTTGGGATTACGTCAATCTTGTCCTCCGGTGTTTGGAAGTATTCTCGCACTTCCCAGGCCATGTGCCTGCTGCAGCAGATTACCCTCCAGGCCTCGTATGTCAGCCACCATTCGGTGCTGTGGATGGCTTCGGAAGTATGGGTGTGGAGGTATCCTCGCCCTCTGCCCCTTTCTGTAGCATGGATTGTAGCGATGAGGGGGGTCTTGTAAGAGCGCTTGAGGGCGCATCCGGCAAAAGATGTCAACCAATCGTGAACGTGGATTATCTCAAAGCCCCCGGTAAGGGCCCAAAGTTCTTGGGCTTTTTCCTGCAAGCGCAAGTTGGTTTTCCAAGCTACGGTGTGGATATCTCCCTCCTCCCTTACAGGCTCTACGCGGTAAACCTTTACCCCTTCTACTACTTCAAATGGTTCCCCTCCAGCCCAGGCAGGAGTCAAGAGGAAGAGGTCAATCCCTTTGCGGACCAAAGCGGGGCTCAGTTCCGAAACATGCTTCCCAAGCCCTCCCACTATGTGTGGAGGGTATTCCCAAGAAATCATGAGGACACGCATCTACGGCCTCCTCTGGGACTTAAGGCTTGCCAGTGTTCTGGATGAGGTGAAATCTGACCCTTTCCCGTGTCACCTCCCCTTCAGCTGAGGCTTTGGCTATGGCTTTTATCAGCGTTTTTGCTGCAATGTACGCGGGGTAAGCGAAGGGCCCAGGTTCGGCCCCGGAAATTTTCCGATATTCTTGCACGAAGGCAGCATCAGGCTTTTCCTCAAAGCGGAAGCACCAACTCCCCCTCTCTCCGGCAAGGGATTCAAAAAGAGGCGAGCATACGCCAGGCCGGCCCCAAAATTCGCCTTTAAATCCTTCCCCCCTTAGCTTAAGCAAAACCTCCGCCCCTTTTACCTCATCGCCGGGCCAGAAGGCGACCTCGTAATCCTGCGGCTGGGGGGGAAATTCGGGGTAACAATAGAAATCAACTTTTTCAGCCGGACAGTGTGCCAGGATTTTCCTCTGGATTGCCGAACCTGGACACGAAAAAACCACGGCTTTGCCTTTTGAGCATAAATTTTCGGGCCACGGTGGGAAGTAGATGGGGGGCAGGAAGGCAGTTTCCCCAAAGGCTTCTGAGCTTTCCAGGATTGGGATTGGGACCAGGAGGGGTAAGTGGTGGCTGGCGTAGATGGGCAAAGCCGCTAAGGTTGTTTCCTCCGATAGGTGCCCAATGACTCCAACTATGTCCGGGTCAAGGGAAATTTTCCCTGCAGCTACGCGAGCCTCGGCCGGAAGGTTTCTATCGTCTAAAGCTACAAGCTCCAACCGGTATCTTCTGGCCGCTTGGGAATTATTGGCTTCACGGACTGCCATCTTCACGGCGTAGAGGGCATCATAGCCTTCAGTCCGATATAGCCCCTCAAAGGGGGCGATAAGCCCGATTTTTACGGAAGGAGGTATATTGCCTGGCAGAGTGCAACTTGCCCCGAACAGTAAGAGGACGAAGCTAAGAGCCTTGAGCTTTCTCTTCACTGCTCATGGACTCCCCCGTAAACTGGACAAAGGGCTTGATGAGTGAAGAGAACTCCATGGGGAATATGAACTTGGTAGCTGGGCTTTGTCCAAGGGCTTTCAAAGCTTCCAGGTATTGTAGGCTCATAGTTTTGGCATCAATAGTCTTGGCCACTTCAAAGATTTTCTGGAGTGCGAGGGAGAAGCCTTCAGCTTTGAGGATTGCCGCTTGGCGTTCACCTTCGGCGGTGAGGATTAGTGCCTGGCGCTGCCCCTCGGCCTTGAGGATAGCGGCCTGCTTCTCACCTTCGGCCACTTTTATTGCCGATTCCCTCTTCCCATCGGCCTCGGTAACCATAGCGCGGCGGGTCCTTTCCGCACTCAGCTGGCGAATCATGGCCTCTTGAACTTCCCTGGGCGGAAGGATTTCCCTAATTTCCACGCTCGTTACTTTAACCCCCCACCTCTCAGTTACCTCATCCAGCTTGGTTCGGAGGATTCGGTTTATCTCTTCCCTTCGGGCCAGGACATCATCAAGTTGGATATCGCCGATTACTGCCCTTAAAGTCGTGGTAGCTATTCCCTGGGATGCACCGGCAAAGTTCCGGACCTGAATTACGCTATCCGTGGCGTTGACGACCCTCCAGTAGACCAAGAAGTCTACGTCAATGGGGGCATTATCCTTGGTTATGCAAGTTTGCCGAGGTATTTCCAGGTATTGCTCTCTCAAGTCCACTTTGACTGGAACTTCCACGAAGGGGATTAAGAACACGAGCCCTGGTCCTCTTTCCCCTACGCACCTTCCGAAGCGGAAGATGACCAGCCTTTCGTATTCACGGACAATCTTTATGGCCATAGGGGCAATGATGAGGATAAGGAGCACCAAAAAGCCAAAGCAAATGGTTCCTGTGGTCATGCGCTACCTCCGAGTTGGTTTTGATTGCATTATAAAGGCTTTTGGGGATGAAGGCAAGAATGGAGCATGGAGGTCCTTAAATACCTCTTTGAGGTGCGCAAAGTCACCGCCATCGGCCATGAGCCAACCGATACTGACCCTGGCCTCGCTACCAGTAAAGGGGATTATTCTTTGGAGTCTTACGTCCTTAGCACTAACCATTACCAGATTGAGCTCCTCACCAACCTGGATAAAGTGCCCGAGTATGGGGCCCTGGTAGTGGTGGCTTTCCCCAAGCCTAAGAATGGCTCGGGATTCCCAGCGAGGGTCTTCGCTATTTTGCCTTAAATCAATACCAAATAGCCGTGAAGCAAACGTGCGGCCAATGTTGGCCGCACGTTATTTTACGTTCGCCAGCGTTTGAGGAAATAGCCATGCCTTACGACCCGCAACGTCACCATCGGCGCTCAATCCGCTTGGCGGGGTACGATTACGCCCAACCCGGCGCCTATTTCATCACCCTGGTTACCCACGACCGCATGCCATTGTTCGGCGAAATCGTGGACGGGAAATGCGGCTGAACGAATACGGCGAAATCGTGCGCGCCAAAAGGTAACCCGTAATAGGCCTACCTAAGGACAGGCATCGTCCAGGGTTAATTTTGATTCACGAAATAGGGTAACGGCCCCACTTCAGGGCCGCATCGTACATGGCTACTATGTTCCGAGGGGGAACATCGGGCTGGATGTTGTGGATTGGGGCGAACACGTAGCCACCACCGGGAGCGAAAATCCTGAGCCTCCTCCGCACGTCCTCTTCCACTTCCTCAGGAGTGGCCCACGGAAGAACAGTCTGGGGGCATGAACCACCACCCCAAAAGCTGAGTTTGTCCCCAAATTCCTTCTTGAGCCTCTCGGGCTCCATCTTGGCCGCCGCCGTCTGCACCGGATTGAGGATATCAACCCCGGCCTCTATCAGGTCAGGGATGAGGTCGTAAACGGAGCCGCAGGAGTGAAGGAAGACGTAGGCCTTGGTATGGGCATGAACTAAGCCGTAGAGCTTGCGGTGGTGCTCAAAGAAGAACTTCCGGTAAAGCTCAGGGCTGAACTGGAGGCCGGTCTGAATCCCCAAATCATCCCCAAAGCCGATTACATCCACGTATTCCCCTACCGCCTCTATGTAACGCTTGAGGTCTGCTATGGCTGCTTCGGCCAACTTGGCTATGAGTTTGGAAGCAAACTCTGGGTTCAGCTTGAGGTCCATCAGGAACTCGGCCCAACCCCTGGCAAATTGCCCCCCTTCCACAAGGCTTCCTCCGAACCACCCAAAGATGGCGTAATCGGTCTCGTGGTAGAGGCGACGGGCAGTGTGATGCAGGAACTCAAGCTCCTCATCCGAAAGGCGGGCAGGCTCAAAGCGCTCCAGCTCCTCAAGGGTTGGCTCCTTTATCGGTGGCTCTTTAGGCAGGAAATGGTAAGTCCCGGCCGGCATCCAGTGGGCTATGCGTCCATCCGAAGTCTTTATGAGCAAGTCACCGTTCGGAGTGCGTTCAGGCTCAAAGTCCGCCGAAATCAACGCTGGAGAGCCATCCGGCAAGGTCCAGGGCTTCCAGCGGGTATTCTTCACCCCCGGTATTGGCTCAAGTGGCGGCAACTCTATAACGTCAACCCCAAAGCGCTTCCTTACAGGCTCCTCCACCTCGGCCAATTGCAAGATTATGTTGGCTACTTTCACCGGCTGGCCGTCAATCCCCAGGAATTTTCGGAGGTGGTGGTAAGCCACGGCATTTATCCCGGTGACCAAGGAGCCTCCGAGGTCTATGGGGACGCGGTCAGGCTCCTTGTGAGCCAAAGCGGTGCGGACTCTCTCCCTTGACTTCATGGCACAACCCCTGTGATTTCAAAGTAAGGGATGACTTCTTTTCTGGTAGAGCCTGGGCAGCCGACTTCGCCGCTGAAGATACGGATGTAGCCTTCAAAAGTCCTGACTTTTTCAGGCTCATAAATCCGGATGTTTTCCGGCCAATTTTTGGGGACCTGGGCCGTTATTTTAGAGCCTTCGGCGTCCACAAAGACCGCCCGCTGGTCTAAGCCGACGTATCCGGGGCAGAGGGGGACCGTAGCCATCATAACCCCGTAGCCTCGCACCCGAACGAGCTTATCGCGGAAAGCCTCGGGGTTGCCTTCCACTTTTTTTACGGAAACCTCAGTGGCCTTTCCGCTGGGGACTGCACAGCCGATCAAGGCCAGCATCAGGAGCAAACTTAGGAACAATTTCCTCATCTCAACCCTCCTTGTCGGTATTATATGCCAAATGGCTGAAGCGACAAAATCCGGCTTTTCCGAAGCCTGGCCGTAAACCGCCTTTTAAAAACAGGGGTGTGCCTTTCCGACCTAACCCCCTGACCCCCTTCCCTGCGAGGGAAGGGGGAAAATTTGGCGAGGTTCTACCCTACGCTCCGGGGAGGTGCCGGGGGAAAGGTTAGCCTGCGAGTGGGACCCAAAACACTCGCTAACCCTAAGCCAACGAGGGTGGGCAAAACGGGGGTCCAGGGGGCGGAGCCACCTGGCGGGGGGGCGTGGGGGGTGTCCCCCCACAAAACCAAATTAGGGGCGAGTTGCCCGCATTAGCAACCCCGCCACGAGTGGGACCCAAAACGCTGGCGAACCCTAAGCCAACGAGGGTGGGAAAGGGGGTCCAGGGGGCGTAAGCCCCCTGGCGGGGGTTGTGGGGGGTGTCCCCCCCACAAAACCAAAATTAGGGGCGAGTTGCCCGCATTAGCAACCCCGCCACGGGTGGGACCCAAAACCCTGGCAAACCCTAAGCCAACGAGGGTGGGAAAGGGGGTCCAGGGGGCGTAAGCCCCCTGGCGGGGGTTGTGGGGGGTGTCCCCCCACAAAACCAAATTAGGGGCAGGCTGCCTGCTCTTGCAACCCAGCCACGAGTGGGACCCTAAACGCTGGCAAACCCTTAGCCCACGGGGGTGGGAAAGGGGGTCCAGGGGGCGTAAGCCCCCTGGCAGGGGGTTGTGGGGGGTGTCCCCCCCACAAAACCAAAATTAGGGGCGAGTTGCCCCCATTAGCAACCCCGCCACGAGTGGGACCCAAAACGCTGGCGAACCCTAAGCCAACGGGGGTGGGCAAAACGGGGGTCCAGGGGGCGAAGCCCCCTGGCAAGTTTTAATCAAACTACCTCTATGAACCCTCCCCCCTCCACAACTTCCCCTACAACCCAATGACCATCGCCTTCCTCCTTAAGTTTCTCCACAAGTAGAGAGGCTCGCTCCGGAGGCACTGCTATCAGAAGACCCCCAGAGGTCTGAGCATCAAACAGAAGAAGCTGCTCTTCCTCCGTAAGATTGGATGAAAAGCGAACCCAGGGGTGGAAGAAGCGCTCGTTGGAGTGAGTGCCGCCGGGGAAGAGCCATTGCTCGGCGTACTCCTTGGCCCCGGGGATGAAGGGGATGCGTTCGGAGTAGAAGCGGAGGTTTACTCCGCTCATGATAGCTATGTCCCTGGCGTGCCCAAGGAATCCAAACCCTGTGATATCGGTGGCCGCTGAAACTCCTACCTCTTGCATTGCCCTTGCAGCCTTGCGGTTGAGCCTGAGCATTACCTCCACTGCGGCCTGGATGTGCTCCTCTTTGGCCAACCCGGCCTTCAGAGCCGTGGTTATAACCCCCGTCCCTAAAGGTTTGGTTAGGATTAGCACATCCCCTGGCTTTGCTCCAGCTTTGGTTATGACCTTCTGGGGGTGGACGGTCCCTATAACCGCCAGGCCATATTTCGGCTCCTTATCATCCATGGTGTGGCCACCTACCAGGATTCCGCCAGCCTCTGCAATCTTATCGGCCCCACCTCGGAGGATTGCCCCGGCTATATCCGGAGGCATGTCCGGGGGAAGACAGGTTATGTTTAAGGCCATGAGAACCTCACCGCCCATGGCGTAGACATCGCTCATGGAATTGGCGGCCGCTATGGCCCCGTAAAGATAGGGGTCATCCACTACCGGAGCGAAAAAGTCGGCTGTGAAGATAAGGGCGAGCTCATCGTTGAGCTTATAGACGGCAGCATCATCCCCCTCGCCAAGGCCTACTAAGAGGTTGGCGTAAGCTTCCTTTGGGAAAAGGTTGATTATATGGCGCAGGACCTGCGCCAAGGCCTCAGGGCCTGTCTTCCCGGCTCAGCCTGCGCAAGTGGCTAAGGTCGTTAGGCGAGAGAAGTCGCGTGGACTCATTCCCTATCCTCCGGAAAAGTTCGGGGAAGGGACCAATCACCATGGCCCCTTCCCCGTGAGCTTTCATTTCTCAATCCTGACCACAAAGCCTTCTTCTCTTTCTTCCACTCTTACTTTAAGCCCAGCCTTCTGCGCTACCCGCGTGACGTTATCCCTTGAGGTGCCGGTATCCACCAGGACCTCAATGGGGAATTCCCCCTCTTCCATAGCTTTGCGGGCCAGAAGGACAGGCTGAGGGCAAGATAATCCTCTGGCATCTACTACCTTAGCCATAGCCCACCTCCTACTTTTCCCTCATCGTCCAGCCGATGGCGGCCACGATTATCAGCCCTACGATTACCGCTATTTGCCCCCACAGGGAAGGGCCACCGACCACCAGCTTGCCATCCACAATTTTGTCGGGGACGCCGGCCAGGTTGAAGTTGTGGGCAAAGGCAGCCCCGACCAACATCCCGAAGATGAAGATGGCGGCATCACCGTCTCCTTCCCCGGCCATGAAGAACTGCCTCCCTGGGCACCCACCGGCCAGAGCGAAGCTCATCCCCGCCAAAACCATCCCCAGGAAGTTCCAAAGGTGGTTGGAATGGGCGATGGGTTGAGCTGCAAAGCCGGGGTGGAACTTGCCGATGGCCAAATTCACCAAGAAGGCAGCCACGATGAAGGCCAGAACTCCGCTGAGCAAGTGGAAGTCCCGCATTATGATGACATCGCGTATAGCTCCCATGGTGCAGAAGCGGGTCCTCTGGGCCAGGAACCCGGCCACAATCCCTACGGCCAAGGAAATTAGGATTGGAGCATGCAGGGAACCGGGGCCGGATTTGCTGAAGAATATGGGGGCATTTTCACCGAAGCTTACCCGGAAAAGGAGGAGGAGCAGGAGGATTAAGGCGAAGACTGGCATCACCAGGCCCACGGCTGTCCCTACGGGCCTGGAGCGGCCAAGGCTGTAGCCTCGCTTGAGGAAAAAGACCCCTATGGCTACCCCCACGATGAAGCCGGCTATGCCCAAGAGGGCATTGAGGTCGCCGCCTGCCAGACGGAGGTAAGCTCGCCAGGGGCAGCCCAGGAAGACCAAGGCCCCGATTATGGCGAAGAATCCTAACACAAACCTTATGAGCGGGGCTGAGCCAGAGCGGGGCTTGAACTCTTTGAAGAGCAATGCTCCCAGCAGAGCCCCGAGGATGAAGCCTATGAGCTCTGGCCTTATGTATTGCACTGTAGCGGCCCTATGGAGGCCCAGAGCGCCGGCCGTATCCCTGGTGAAGCAGGCCACGCATATCCCCATGTTCGGCGGGTTGCCCCAGAGGACGAGTAGGGCAGCCAGCGCCCCTATTATGGCTCCGGAGACTATTATCCCGATGCGGCTGGCGAAGAACCTACTCATAGTTCCACCTCCTTGGCTAAATTTTGTGCACCCCTTCAATCCTGACCCCTTTGCTTTCCAAGAGGGCCAGGAGGGCTTCCCGGTCTTCCCAGCGGAACCTCAGAGCCGTCCCGCAGTCGGAACTTATCTGGCGAGGGGTCGGGATGAGCTTGACTTCAAACCCTCCCTCTTTAGCCACTTTCTCCGCTTTCAAGGCCCAACTTGTGGAGTAAAAGACGACCACGCCGTATTCCATGGCTCACCTTACAGGCTTATAATCTTCCCCGCCCCAAGAAGCTTTTCGGCGATGGAATACATGTTGGAAACGGAGCCCACGGCTACTTTATCGGTCAGGCCAAAATAATTTAGGCATGTCCCGCAGATGAGGATTTCCACCCCTTTCTCTTCCAGGGCCTTTAAATCCTCCAGAACGGGGGAGCCTTCCACCGTGAGCTTCACCCCGGTGTTGATGAAGATGAGCGTATCCGGCAGGGGTTCAACCTCATTTAAAGTGTGGAGGAAGCCCCGGATGAGAATTTCCTGCAGCTCTTCGGGTCCTCTTCCGACCCCGTAAGCGGGTATAAAGACGACAGTCGGGCCTGAGGGAGCGCTACGTAAGGGGAGTGTTTCCGCTTTTTCCTCCCGCCGAAGGTGGAGGTAGATATCCTCGCCTCTTTCTTCCACTTCTACTTTAAACCCTTCTTTCTGGGCCATGCGAGAGACATTATCCCTGGCTGTTGAGTTGTCCACGATTACGGTCAACTCATCGGCCTCAGCCATGGCCTTGCGGGCCAAAACGACCGGCTGAGGGCAAGAAAGGCCTCGCGCATCAATGACTTTGGGCATATCTCACCTCCTGGCAATTTTCCTTACTGCTTCCACTGCCTTTTCCACCTCTTCAGCGGTGTTGAAGATGCCGGGGGCGAAACGCACAGTCCCTTTCGGGAAAGTCCCGATGGTCCTGTGGGCTGAGGGGGCGCAATGAAGGCCTGGCCTGCACATTATCCCAAATTCCTCATCCAGCCTCAGAGCCACTTCGGAGGGCTCCATCCCCTCAACATTGAAGGACACAATCCCAACCCGAAGTGAAAGGTCGCTTGGACCGTAAACTTTGACCCCTTTTATGGATGAGAGGCCTTCCAAGATTCTGGCGGTAAGCTCCAGCTCGTGGCTTCGGATTTCTTCCACCCCTCTTTCCAGGACGAAGCGCACGCCTGCTTCCAAGCCTGCTAATCCTGCCGCGTTTTGGGTTCCGCTCTCATACTTATCGGGTAAGAAATCGGGCTGTTCCTCAAGCTCGCTCCGGGAGCCGGTCCCTCCTCGCTTGAGGGGTCTGAGCTCTTCCAAAGGCACTCTCGGCCCGATGTAAAGGCCTCCGGTTCCTGTAGGGCCAAGGAGGCCTTTGTGGCCGGTGAAAGCTAAGAAATCAATCTTATCGGCCTCTACGTCAATTGGGTAGACCCCTGCCGTTTGGGCGGCATCAACCAGGAGGAAAATTCCGTGCCGGTGGGCGATTTCCCCTGCCTCCTTTACCGGGAGGATGGTACCGGTAACGTTAGAAGCATGGTTAAGGACGATTAGGCGGGTATTGGGGCGAATGGCTTTCTCTATCTCGGCCGGCTCCAGCAACCCTTCTGGAGAGCAAGGGATTACCGAAACTTCAACCCCCTCTCTTTCCAGGGCTCGGAGCGGCCGCATCACCGAGTTATGCTCCATGGAACTTGTTATCACATGGTCACCGGGGCGTAGGAAACCTGTGAGGACCAAATTCAGCATCTCTGTAACATTGTGGCCGAAGACGATGCGGAGGGGGTCGGATATGTGGAAAAGTTCGGCTAAGGCTTCCCTTGTCTGGTAAACAATCCGGCCGGCTTCTATGGATAAGCGGTGGCCGGAGCGGCCGGCGTTAGCTCCGATGTGGGTGAGAAAATGGGCAATAGCCTCCACCACTTGAGGTGGCTTTGGGAAAGAAGTGGCCGCGTTATCAAGGTAAACAAAGCTCATCATCTCCTCCCCAAGCCTTGGAGCTACCCGCCCTTCCGGCCTGGGGAGGCTTCAAGGGGCTAAGAGGGGTAACCTCCCCGGACCGTCCAGCCGTCCGGGCGGGTTAAAATATAAAGCCGGGAATCCCGACGCATCACGTGCGCCTGGCCTACTTCCCGGCCTCAAATGGTTCAAATTGCGAACTTAAGAACCATACGCTTTCTCCGCCAAAACTTCAGCCTCTATTATACCTGGCCCATCAGACTTGTCAAATCGGCCTTTTACGCCGACTGAAGTCAGCCTGCGCTGACCTTAATCAAAACTGGGGGTGTGCCTTTCCGACCTAACCCTCTGGCCCCCTTCCCTGCGAGGGAAGGGGGAAAATTTGGCGGGGTTGGCCGGGGGATAGGTTAACCCAATACGCTGGCGAACCCTCAGCCCACGAGGGTGGGAAAACGGGGGGTCCAAGGGGGCGGAGCCCCCTGGCAGGGGGTTTGGGGGATGTGCCTTTCCGACCTAACCCTCTGGCCCCCTTCCCTGCGAGGGAAGGGGGAAAATTTTGTGGGGTTCGGGCCGGGGGAGAGGTTAACCCAAAACTTTGGCGAACCCTCAGTTAACAAGGGTGGGCAAACGGGGGGTCCAAGGGGGCGGAGCCCCCATGGCAGGGGGTTTGGGGGATGTGCCCCCAAAAACCAAAAGATGGGGCGAGTTGCCCGCATTAGCAACCCCGCCACGAGTGGGGCCAAAAGCGCCGGCAAACCCTCAGCCTACGAGGGTGGGAAAAACGGGGGGGTGGAGGGGGCGCAGCCCCCTCCCAGGGGGCTTGGGGGATGTGCCCCCAAATTTTTCAAATAAGGGGCGAGCAGCTAACTCCTGTCACCCCGCCACGAGTGGGACCCAAAACGCTGGCGGACCTTCAGCCAGCGAGGGTGGGCAAAGGGGGTCCAGGGGGGCGAAGCCCCCATGGCGGGGGGCTGTGGGGGGTGTCCCCCCACGAAACCAAAAGAGGGGGCGAGTTGCCCACATTAGCAACCCCGCCACGAGTGGGACCCCAGAATGCTGGCGAACCCTAAGCCCACGAGAGCGGGAAAACGGGGGGCCAGGGGGGCGAAGCCCCCATGTGGAATGCTATGCAACCCTCCGTGGCCTGTATTGGAGGGCTTCGGCAATGTGGTGGGGGAGGATTTCGTGCGAGCCTTCAAGGTCGGCTATGGTGCGGGCAAGCTTGAGCACCCGGTGATAGGCCCTGGCAGTCATCCCCAGCTGGGTCATAGCGGCCCGCAACAGGCTTTTCCCCGCTTCGCTCACCGGGCAGAATTCCCTGATTTCCGCCGGACCCATGTCTGCATTGCAAAGAAGCCTTGTACCCTCAAAACGCTTCCTCTGGATAGCCCTGGCCCTCTCTACCCTCTCCCTTACCTTGGCCGAGGGCTCGGCCGGCTGGTCGGATACCAGCTTCTCGTAATCAACCCTGGGCACCTCTACGTAGATGTCAATCCGGTCCAAAAGCGGGCCGGAAATTCGCCTCTGGTAACGGCTAACAACCGAAGGAGAACAAGTGCAGGTATGGGTGGGGTCACCATAATATCCGCACGGGCATGGGTTCATAGCCCCCACTAACATGAAGTTGGCGGGGAAGGTCAGGGAACCCTGAGCCCTGCTTATGGTCACTACATGGTCCTCCAAAGGCTGACGCAGGACTTCAAGCGTCCTCTGGCCGAACTCCGGAAGCTCGTCTAAGAAAAGGACTCCACGATGGGCCAGGCTTATCTCCCCAGGCCTCGGTATCCTCCCACCGCCAACTAACCCAGCGTGGCTTATGGTGTGATGAGGAGCCCTGAAAGGCCTCTGACGTATCAGTGGGGTGCCAGGGGGAAGCATGTTGGCTACGCTGTATATGCGAGTTATCTCCAAAGCTTCCTCTGTGGTCAGGCTGGGGAGGATTGAAGGCAACGCCCTTGCCAACAGGGTCTTGCCTGCTCCAGGAGGACCTACAAGCAAGATATTGTGACCCCCGGCCGCAGCTATCTCCAATGCCCTCTTGGCGTGCTCCTGCCCCTTTATATCGGCCATGTCCACCTCGTACTGGGGCTCTACTTCACTCATCAATGAGGGGTCAGGCTTGTAAGGCTTAAGCTCTTCCCTACCGTTAAGATGCCGCACTAAGCTTACAAGGTCGGGGGTAGGGATTACCTCAAGGCCTGGGACGAGGGCAGCTTCTGGAGCATCAACCGAGGGAACGTAGAAGGTCTTGAAGCCTTTCTCTTTCAAGAAGCCGGCCATGGGGAGGATGCCACGCACATGGCGGACCGCCCCTTCCAGGGAAAGTTCCCCCACAAAGACCGAACCCGAAAGGTCGGCTGAGATTTGGCCGGAGGCACAAAGTATCCCCAGGGCGATGGGCAAATCGTAAGCCGAGCCTTCCTTGTGCAAATCGGCAGGGGCGAGGTTAACGGTTATCCTTCCGCCTGGGAAATGGAAGCCGGCGTTTTTTAGGGCCGAACGCACCCTCTCCCTGGATTCCTGGACAGCCGTATCGGGCAAGCCAACTATGATGAAGCCGGGCGAGCCCGCCGATACATCAACTTCTACTTGGACTATGGCCCCATCCAGGCCTATTATGGCGCAGCTCGTAACTACGGAAAGCATCTTTGCGCTACCTCAAAGCAGGTGCCCCCCCCTGGCACCCCTTTTTAGGATTAAGGCAAGCTTTCCTGCAGAATCTGATTGGCTATGACCAAGCGCTGGATTTCGTTTGTGCCCTCGTAGATTTCGGTTATTTTGGCGTCCCGGTAGAGGCGCTCTACCACGTACTCTTTCATGTAGCCGTAGCCACCGTGTATCTGGATTGCCCTGTCGGTGACCCAAACGGCCGTTTCCGAAGCAAATAGTTTGGCCATGGCGGCCTCTTTGGTGTAGCGTTCCCCGGCGTCTTTCTTGAGGGCGGCCTTTATGGTAAGAAGCCTTGCGGCCTCTATCCGGGTAGCCATATCCACAAGCATCCACTGGATGGCCTGGAACTGGGCGATGGGTTGGCCAAACTGTTGCCGGCTCTTGGCATACTTCAATGCTTCTTCATAGGCACGGCGGGCTATCCCCACCGCCTGCGCTGCTACCCCAATCCTCCCCGAATCAAGCATCATCAGGGCAATTTTGAACCCCTCTCCTTCCTGCCCCAGCCTGTTGGAAGCGGGCACTCGGCATTCTTCAAAGATTAGCTCTGAGGTATTAGTGGCCCTTATGCCCATCTTGTTTTCCTCACGCCCTGGCCTAAAGCCGGGCGTACCTTTTTCTACAATGAAAGCCGTTATGCCCTTGTGGCGGAGGGAGGGGTCAACCGTGGCAAAGACTATGGCCACATCGGCTATGGAGCCATTGGTTATGAAGTGCTTTAGGCCCGAAATCACGTAGTAATCGCCGTCCCTTACCGCCCTTGTCCGAATAGAGGCTGCATCGCTGCCCGCCTCGGGCTCTGTGAGGGCGAAGGCTCCTATGGCTTTCCCCGAGGCTAAGCCTGGAAGGTACCGCCTCTTCTGTTCTTCGGTCCCGAAAAGGGCGATAGGCTGGCAGACCAGGGAGTTCTGGATTGCCACCATTATCCCTGTGGAGGCACAGGCTCGCGATAGTTCCTCTATCACCAGCACATAGCTAACGGTATCGGTTTTTGAGCCACCGTATTCTTCCGGAACCATGAGGCCCAAAAAGCCCAATTCCCCAAGCTTCCGGAATTGCTCTATCGGGGGTTTACCAAGCTCATCCAGCTTTGAGGCGATCGGTTCCAGCTCTTTGCGGGCGAACTCCCTGGCCTTTTCCTGGATAAGCTTCTGCTCTTCGGTGAGGTTCAGGTCCATATGAACCACCCCCAGGCCTTAAGAATACTTGTAGAAGCCTTCCCCGCTCTTCCGCCCAAGCTTTCCGGCCAAGACCATTCTCCGCAAAAGTGGGGGGGCAACGTACCTTGGGTCCTTGAGCTCCTCATACATGGCATCGGCAATGTAGAGGGTGGTATCAAGCCCTACAAGGTCCAGAAGTGTAAGCGGTCCCATGGGGTGATTGAGGCCAAGCTTTATGGCGGTATCAATGTCCTCCTTCGTAGCGTAGCCCGATTCTACCATCCTTACCGCATCCAAGAGGAAGGGGATGAGCAGGGCGTTCACGATGAAGCCGGGAGAATCCTTGGCTACCACTATGGTTTTGCCCAAAGATTCGCCGAACTTCCGAGCTATTTCCACGGTCTCTTCCGAAGTAAGTATGGTCGTGACCATCTCCAGAAGGGGCATGATGGGGACCGGGTTGAAGAAGTGCAGGCCGAGGACTTTATCCGGCCGCTTTGTGACGGCAGCCATTGCGGTTATGCAGAGGGAAGAGGTGTTGGAAGCCAGGATGGCATGGGGCGGGGTTATGCGGTCAAGTTCGGAGAACACCTGCTTCTTCAGCTCCAGGTTCTCCACCACCGCCTCAATGACCAGGTCACAATCGGCGAAGTCTTCCATGGATGTAGTGCCTTTTATCCTGGCCCAAGCCGCGTCCATCTCCGCTTGGGTAAGCTTACCCCTGGAAACGGCCTTGCTCATGGATTCCTTTATCCGGTCCAGGCCCTTCTTGAGGAGTTCATCGTTGACCTCCCGGACCACTACTTGGTATCCGGCTCGGGCGCAGACCTCAGTTATGCCTGAGCCCATTATCCCGCATCCGACAACGCCTACTTTCTTGATTTCCATGGCTTGCCTCCTTGCAAGGATTTTACAAGAGCAGCTTCTTCTCCACTTCGGCCGGGTCCAGCCCGGTTACGGAAATCAATTTTTTGCGGGACGTGGCCCCAGCTACTATTTCCAGCTGCTCTTTTCTTACCTCAAGTTTATCGGCCAGAAAATTGAGGAGCTCTTCATTGGCCTTCCCCTTCTCCGGTGGAGCTGCAACCTTTATTTTAATTGCTTCCCCATACCGGCCAACAATCTCAGTGCGCTTGGCCCCGGGAACGACAACCACTGTGAAGGCGGCTCCTCTCTCGGCACCTGTTATGCGGAACTTTATGTCCCTCATATCCTCCCCACCACTTGCAAAATCACACCTTTGACGATTTGGAGGGCCACTATCGCTACCGCCGGGGTTATATCCACCATCCCAATCGGTGGTATCACCCGGCGCAGAGGGGCTAAGATTGGTTCGGTGATTCGGAAGACAAAGCGAGCTGCGGGGTGATATGGGCTAATACCAAACCAGGAGAAAAAGACCCTGGCCAGGATAGCCAAACACCAAAGGTTGAAGAAGAGGTCCACTGCATTGTAGAAGACCGCCCTAATCAAAGGAACTACCTCCTCTCACCGAAGATGGCCCTCCCTATCCTTACCATGGTAGCTCCTTCTTCCACCGCCACCTCAAAGTCATCGGTCATGCCCATGGATAAGTGCTTCCAGGAAGCTTGAGGGAACTTCTCGGCCAAGCGATCACGTAGCTCCCTGAGCGCCCTGAAGTAAGGCCTCGCCTCCTCCGGTTCCTGGACAATTGGGGCTATGGTCATGAGGCCCTGAACGGAAAGGCCAGGAAGGGGAAGGATTTCGGGCACGGCCCTCTCCACCTCATCGGGATGGAAACCGAACTTGGTCGCTTCCCCGGAAATGTTGACCTCCAAGAGGATGGGGATGGTCTTTCCCAGAGAGACCGCCCTCTTGCTCAGCTCTACCGCTAACCTAACACTGTCAATGGAGTGGATGAAATCAAAGAGCCTGACCGCTTTGGGCACCTTGTTAGTCTGGAGGTGGCCGACCATGTGCCAGGTTACGGGCTTAGGGAGCAGAAAATTTATCCTGGGGATTTTTTCCAAAGCTTCCTGGACCCTGTTCTCGCCGAAGTGTTCAATTCCCAGTTCGGCAGCGGCCATGATGCGCTCCGGTTCCACCGTCTTGGTGACGGCTACCAGGATAATTTCCTGGGGATTCCTGCCCTTACGGAGGGCAGCTTCGGCAATTCTTTCCTTCACCCTCTTAATCCTGACTTCAAGCTCTTCCATTGAGCCCCACTATAACAGCGAAGCGGCCGGTAAGGCCTCCGGAAGCTCGGTGAGAAAAGAACTCCTCATTCCGGCAGCGGGTGCAAATCCCGGCCACTTCTACTTTCTTGACCCCGGCCTTAAGGAGCCATTGCCTGTTAAGTTCCCAGAGGTCCAGGTGCATCCTGCCCTGAGGGGTGCGAAGGATAGGGGGATCCGGCCAGAACTTGCGGGCCAGCTCGGCCACATCCTCCCCAACCTCATAGCAACAAGGGCCTATAGAAGGCCCTATCCCGGCCACAACGTCCTCCGGCCTTGAACCGAAGGTTTCTCGCATGAACTCTATAGCCTTGAAAGCTATCCCCATTATGCTCCCCTTCCATCCGGCGTGAAGCAACCCGACCGCATTCCTCACAGGGTCGTAGAGGACCAAGGGGACGCAATCGGCGAAGCGGAGCATGAGGAATAGGCCGGGGGTAGCAGTGAGCAAGCCATCGGTATCGGGGATGACTTTGCCCTTATGCCTTTCATCCACCAAGGCTAAGCCGAGGCCATGGACCTGGCGGGCGGTAACGACCTGCTCCTTGGAAATGCCGAGGGCTTCAAAGATAAGGCGGTGGTTCTCCTCCACCGCGCTCAAATCATCCCCGACGGTATGGCCCACGTTGAGGGAATCAAAAGGAGGCCTGCTTACTCCTCCCAGGCGGGTAAAGATAGCACAAGTAAAGCTTTGGAAAGCGGGGAAAGTATAGAAAACAAGGCCATTTCTACTGAGCCGGAGCAATTCCCCCCTCGCCTGCCTTGATAGCGTTTATAGTTTAGCACGAAAAGCTTTGACACGCAAAAAGAATGAGCGAACTATCCTCCCCTGCAATCCCACCACGAGTGGGGCCCGAAACGCTGGCAAACCCTCAGCTAACGAGGGTGGGCAAACGAAGGGTCCAGGGGAGGCGGAGCCCCCTGGCGGGGGCGTGGGGGTGTCCCCCCACGAAACCAAAAGAGGGGGAGAGGCGCCCGCATTAACAACCCCGCCACGAGTGGGACCCAAAACGTTGGCGAACCCAAAGCCAACGAGGGTGGGCAAACCTGGGGGGGCCAGGGGGCAAAGCCCCCATGGCGGGGGCTGTGGGGGTGTCCCCCCGCAAATTCAAAAGAGGGGGCGAGGCGCCCGCATTAACAACCCCGCCACGAGTGGGACCCAGGACGCTGGCGAACCCTAAGCCAACGAGGGTGGGCAAAGGGGAGCTAAAGAGACAACGTAGCCTTCGGCTCGCAATTGCTATGGGCAAGGCCAGAGGAGGGCAGGACTTTCCCTGCTTCTAAATCAAAATTTTGCTCAGGAAGGCCTTGGTCCTTTCCTCGCGAGGGTTGTTGAATATTTGCTCCACCGTCCCCTCCTCCACTATCTTCCCACCATCCATGAAGATGACCCTATCAGCTGCCGCCTTGACGAAGCCCATTTCGTGCGAGACTACTACCATGGTCATCCCCTCGCGAGCAAGCTGGAGCATAACGTCCAGCACCTCTTTAATCATCTCGGGGTCAAGGGCTGAGGTTGGCTCATCAAAGAGCATTATCTTGGGTTGCATGGCCAATGCTCTGGCTATGGCCACGCGCTGTTGCTGCCCACCCGATAGCTGGGCCGGGTAAGCATGGGCTTTATCGGGTATGCCTACTTTCTCCAGAAGCTCCATGGCGATTCGCTCCGCTTCCTGGCGGGAGCGCTTCCTCACCACTATCTGGGCTAAAGTTATGTTTTCCAAAGCCGTTAGGTGGGGGAACAAGTTGAACTGCTGGAAGACCATCCCTACTTCAGCTCGGATTTTGTTGATGTTGGCTTTCTCGTGAGTCAAAGGTATCCCGTCTACAATTATGGTGCCGCGGTCCGGTTTCTCCAAGTGGTTTATGCACCTTAAAAGGGTGGATTTTCCCGCCCCGCTCGGCCCTATTATCACCACCACTTCCCCCCTCTTGACCGAGAGGCTTACATCGTCCAGAGCTACAACATGGCCAAAACGCTTGTATAGGTGTTCAATCCGGATTATCTCATCGCTCATCGCCTCAACCCCTCACTTGACTTCAAATTCCACCCTCTTCTCCATAATCCGCACAAGCCTGGAGAAGAAAAGGGTTAGGAAGAGGTAAATGAGAGCGACCATGGTCCATGTTTCCAGGCTCTCAAAAGTGCGAGCCATGTACTCTCTCCCCCTCCTGGTTAGGTCCGATACGGCCAGGACCGAGACCAGGGAAGAGTCCTTCAAAAGGGCTACGAACTCAT
>JAPWUT010000125.1 GCA_028275425.1 Anaerolineae bacterium
CCCCCGCCCATATCTATTACAAATACGAAGGCGGAAGTCCTCCCGGAAGCCACAAACCCAATACTGCCGTAGCCCAGGCCTATTACAACCGAGCCGAAGGGGTAAAAAGGCTCACAACTGAAACAGGAGCCGGGCAATGGGGAAGTGCCTTGGCCTTTGGATGCAAGCTCTTCGGCCTTGAGTGCAAAGTATACATGGTTAAAGTAAGCTACCAACAGAAGCCATACCGCCGCATCCTCATGGAAACCTGGGGGGCCAACGTTGTCCCCAGCCCAAGCCCCGATACTCAAGCCGGACGCCAAATTTTAGCCCAAGACCCAGATTCCCCTGGCTCGTTGGGAATAGCCATAAGCGAAGCAGTTGAGGATGCCGCCACAAGGGACGACACAAAATACTCCCTGGGCAGCGTGCTTAACCACGTCCTACTGCACCAGACCATCATCGGGGAAGAAGCCCTGAAGCAAATGGAGATGGCCGGGGAATTTCCTGATGTTGTCATCGGGTGCGTGGGTGGGGGGTCAAACTTTGCTGGCCTGGCCTTCCCCTTCCTCCGCGAGAGCTTGAAGCGAGGCCTCAAAACCCGCTTCGTTGCCGTTGAGCCTACCGCCTGCCCTTCTCTGACCAAAGGGATATACACCTATGATTTTGGCGATACTGCCGGGACCACCCCTCTCCTTAAGATGTACACCTTGGGCCACAAATTCATCCCGCCGAAAATCCACGCTGGAGGATTACGTTACCACGGAATGGCTCCCCTAATCTGTGCCCTCTACAAAGGTGGCTACATTGAAGCAGTAGCTTACCTCCAAAACCCTGTCTTTGAAGCGGCGGTTCAATTCGCCAGGGCTGAAGGCTTCTTGCCCGCCCCTGAAACAGCCCACGCAGTTAAAGCCGCCATAGATGAAGCCCTGAAAGCCAAAGAGGCCGGCGAACCACGCGTAATCCTCTTCAACTTCTCAGGCCATGGGCACTTTGACCTCGCAGCCTATGAAGAATATCTTAGTGGCAAACTGCCAGATTACGAATATCCGGCTGAAAAAGTAAAAGAGGCCTTGGAATACTTGCCCCTGGTGGAGGAAAAGGATGCCGATTAACCTTCGCATCCCCGGCCCTGTCCCGCTCCCTCAAGAAGTCAGAGAAGCCCTGGCCCAGGACATGATAGACCACCGGGGTCCCGAGTTTGCTTCCCTTTTCGGGGAAGTAACCGAGGGCCTAAAGTACGTTTTCCAAACCAAGCACGATGTCCTAATCTTGACCGCCTCCGGGACCGGTGGCCTGGAGGCGGCCATCGTAAACCTCCTCTCCCCAGGAGAAAAGGCCTTGGTAGTGATAAATGGCTTCTTCGGGGAGCGGTGGTTTGAAATAGCCCGAGCTTTTGGGGTAGAAGCCATACCCCTGCGCTTCCCCTGGGGATTGGGAGCAGAGCCGGAAGACGTGAGAAAGGCTCTGATTAAAGCTGGGGATTGCAAGGCCCTGCTAATTACCCACAACGAAACCTCTACTGGGATAACTAACGATTTGGAGGCGATAACAAAAGCGGCTTACTCCATAGAAAACCCTCCGCTCATCCTCGTAGATGCCGTAAGTTCCCTGGGGGCAATAGACCTCCGCCCAGACGAATGGGGATGCGATGTAGTAGTGACTGCTTCCCAGAAAGCTCTCATGGCTCCTCCCGGCTTGAGCATAATCAGCGTAAGTCCGCGGGCTTGGGAAGCCTACGAGAAAGCCAAGCTACCCCGCTTTTACTGGGATTTCCGAAAAGCTAAGGAGTATGCCCTTCGGAATCAAACCCCCTTTACTCCTGCCCTTAGCGTGCTTTTCGGCCTGAGGAAATCGCTCAAGTTGATTCGGGAAGAAGGCTTAGCAGTGGTCTTTGACCGCCACCGTGCAGTAGCGGAATTCACCCGGCAAGGGGTAAAATCGCTTGGCCTGAGCCTTTTCCCCGACGAAAAATGGGCCTCTAATACCGTAACGGCCGTGCGCATCCCGCCTGAATTCAGGGCTGATGAATTAATAGAGCGCTTGCGTGAAGGATATGGCATAGTAGTAGCAGGGGGCCAAGGAGCTCTCAAGGGAAAAATCATACGCATAGCCCACATCGGCCGAGTTACGGCTGAGGAGATGGCCCAAGTTATCGCCGCACTGAAAGAGTTATTGCCATGTTCAAGGTCCTGATAACAGAGCCGATAGCCGAAGAAGGGGTAAAACTGCTCAGGCAGAAAGCCTGCGTGGATTTCAAGGCCTTGCTTTCACCCCATGAGCTGGCAAGCATCATCGGCCAATACGATGCCCTTGTAGTGAGGAGCAGGACTAAAGTTACGGAAGAGGTCATAGAAGCGGGGCAGAGGCTCAAGGTGATAGCCAGAGCGGGGGCAGGGTTAGATAATGTGGACGTTAAAGCCGCCGAGCGGAGAGGGATAGCCGTTATAAACGCCGGGGAAAGCGTAGCAGTAGCCGTTGCCGAACTCACCTTAGGCCTTATGCTTTCCTTGGCCCGCAGAATCCCGCAGGCCCACTTTTCTCTAAAAGAGGGGCGCTGGGAAAAGCAAGCCTTTCTGGGGACCCAGCTTCAAGGTAAAATCCTGGGGATAGTAGGGCTTGGCCGGATAGGTAGAGCCTTGGCTAAAAGGGCTACGGCTTTGGAGATGATAGTCATCGCTACCGACCCCTTCATCTCCCCAGAGAAGGCCCTTCAACTTGGCGTAAACCTTGTCCCCTTAGAAAAGCTTCTGCAAATCTCCGACTTCGTCTCCATCCACGTTCCCTTGACCCCTCAAACCAGCAAGATGATTGGTTGGAGGGAGCTTTGTCTCATGAAACCCACTGCCTACCTCATCAACACAGCACGTGGGGGGATAGTTGATGAAGAGGCTCTGGCCAGGGCTCTTGAGGAAGGGCGAATAGCCGGTGCCGCCGTTGATGTCTTTGAGGAAGAGCCGCCGGTTGATAGCCCCCTCCTCCGCAGCGATAGAGTTATCCTCACTCCGCACATAGGGGCTTCAACTCAGGAGGCCCAAGCCCTTGCCTCTTTAGAAGTGGCCAGAAAGGTGCTGGAAATACTTTCTCACTGCGAGCTTTCCGGCAAGGGATAAGCGATGCAAACTCCGCCCAATACCCTTCCCCTTAGCTTCTCCCCCTCTTCCGGGGGCAACTTCTCACTCCAAACCACCACTACTGCCTGGATGGCCAACCGAATCCCTTCCATAAACATATCCACTAAGTGGACACAACCTTTCGGCCCTCCCAGAAGCCTGGTTACAGTTCGCCTTATCCCCCGCTCAATTTTGAGCCCTTCAAGCTCTTTCACCCTTTCCAATGGTTCCCGGCATACCGGATAAGGCGCTCTCGCCATGGAAGCTTTGGCCTCTTTAATCACCATAGCTTCAGGGTTTGATGCATCCAGCACCAGGTCCATTTCCAAATGGTGGTAAGGGTCCAGCAACGTGCAATGGACTCCCACCAAACGAGAATCCAACGGGGAGATTTCAATCGTATAGGTGCGAGGGAAAGTGAGCAAAGCCATATCGCCTCCTTATGTTTGCCCTATGGGAATTGGTGTGTTACAATTTTGCCGTAAAAGACATTTGGATGCAAATCCATGCCCATAAAAGTCCTTCCCCCCGAGGTTGCCGATAAAATAGCGGCTGGAGAGGTAGTTGAGAGGCCAGCTTCTGTAGTCAAAGAGCTGGTGGAGAATGCCCTTGATGCCGGAGCTACTGAAATCAGGGTAGAAGTCTTCAGTGGCGGGACAAGGCTGATAAAAGTTACCGATAACGGCTGTGGCATCCCATCTGAAGAAGTGGAGCTGGCCTTCGCCCGCTACGCCACCAGCAAAATTTCCACGATAAATGACCTTTCGGCAATAAGGACTCTCGGCTTCAGAGGCGAAGCGTTGGCCAGCATTGCTGCCGTTTCTAAAGTCACCATGATAACCCGGAGCGCAGGTGAGCCAATCGGTGTTCTAATAAGAGTAGAAAGAGGAAAAATGGTGCGGAAGGAGCCACGTGGCGCTCCGGTAGGGACGACGGTTTCGGTAGAGAACCTATTTTACAACGTGCCGGCTCGCCGCAAATTCCTCAAGCACCCGGCCACCGAAATGGCCCACATCACGGAAACTGTAGTCCATTATGCCATAGCTTATCCGGAGGTGAAGTTCGCCCTCTACAGAGAAGGCCAGCTCTCTTTCCATTCACCTGGCTCCGGGGATATGAAAGATGTATTGGCAAGGGTCTATGGCCCGGAGATAGCCGGCATCTTGCTCAAGCTTGAAGCAACCGAAGGCCCTCTCAAGTTTTACGGTTACGTAAGCCCCCCATCACTTCACAAGCCTCAGCGTTCTCATTCCTTCTTCGTGAACCGGCGCTGGGTCCAAGACGCTATCTTGAGCAAGGCCCTATTGGAAGCTTACCACGGCTTTCTACCTACCGGCCGTTATCCTTTGGCAGTGATAAGCTTGGAGATAGAGCCTTCCCTGGTGGATGTAAACGTCCACCCTACCAAGCGAGAGGTGCGCTTCCGTAACTCGGAAGAGGTCTACCAAGCCCTTCAGAAAGCCCTCAGGCAATTGCTCTTAAGCATGCAGAGCCCGTTTGTGGCCTCGCCTAAGGCGTTAAGCCCAGCTAAAGGCGAGCCGGAACAGAAGCTATTCCCCATCCCTCAGGCCAAGCCTTCACCTCCTCCGGAGCCAACTCTTCCATTGGCCAAAACCCTCCCCATGCTTAGGGTCCTCGGCCAAATAAGCCTTACCTACATAGTGGCCGAAGGGCCGGACGGGCTTTACCTCATTGACCAACACAGTGCCCATGAGAGGGTGATTTACGAGAAGCTCAAGAGGGACCGGGAGAAAGCCATCCCTTCCCAGCGCCTCCTGGAGCCTCTGACGGTAGAGTTACCCCCTTACCAGAGCGATTTGGTTGAGTTCCTCCTACCTTCTCTGAAGGATGTGGGCTTTGACATGGAAGAATTTGGCCCCAATACTTGGCTTGTAAGGGCTGTCCCTGCCCCTTTCGCCTCCCGCGATGTCCGCAAATCTCTGACGGACTTCATAGATGCCTTGGTTTCAGGCGGGACAGACCACTTAGAGGGGGACAGAGTCCTGGCCACCCTGGCCTGTCACTGCGCCGTTAGGGCCGGGGAGACTTTATCTATGGAAGAGATGAGGAAACTCGTGCAAGAGATGGAGGCCATTGATGTAATGCAGACCTGTCCCCACGGCCGTCCCACAGTTGTCCGCATAAGCATTGAAAGGTTAGCAAAAGAATTTGGGAGAGGAGGATGACGTATGAAGGAAGCCCAAGTTCCCGACATCGTGGTAAGTAGGTTGCCTGTTTACCTTAGAGCTTTGGAGTTCCTGGCTATGGAGGGGGTGGAAACCGTATCTTCTGCCGAGCTGGCCGAAAGGCTTGGCCTTAACCCGGCTCAAATCCGCAAAGATTTATCCTACTTTGGCAGCTTTGGGCAGCAAGGGAAAGGCTACAATGTAAAGATACTTATG
>JAPWUT010000009.1 GCA_028275425.1 Anaerolineae bacterium
ATTTTGGCTGCGATAAGGCCAACATCTATGCTCTCAACCGAGCTGCGGGCTACCATTTGGATTCGGTCCCCCATATCCACTAAGATGAAGATGGCGTCAGGTTCCAAGAGGTCTCTTAGAAGATGGGCAAGGGTTGAAATTTCCTCCACGTAGCCCTGGAAGGAGGCTGTGGAGATTATTATGGAATGGCCGTGGAATTCGTAAGGGTATGAGCCTTGCAGGAGCCTGTTATATAGTTCTCTCTGGGCCTCGGATAGGGGGTAACGCAGGAAGGAATTTATTGAGGAAATATCTGCTCCCGTTTCCAGAAGCCAGGCCGCACATTTTATGTCCCTCGGGGTTGTGCTGGCGTAGGATAATGAGCCGGTATCTTCGTATATCCCCAAGAGGAAAAGGGTGGCTTCGGTGGGGGTTATGGGGACTTTCATCTCTTGGATTTTTTCCACCAGTATAGTGGTAGTGGCGCCTGTGTCCCCGCCCATGTAATCCATTTTCTCCCCGAGCTCGCGGGACAAGGGGTGGTGGTCAATGAAGAGGAAGGAGGTCTGAGGGCTCATTCCTCTTATGGAGATGAAGCTTTGGGTATCCACTATTATGGCTTTGGTTATAGGCAAGCGGGGCAAGTCTTTTGGGGAGAAGAAAGGGAACTCATCCCCGTACAAGCGGAGGAAATCCCGGACATTACGGTTTAGACGGTGTGGGAGGACGGGGATAGCCGGGGGGTATACTTTGGCTGCTGCTAACAAGGAAGCTACGGCGTCGAAATCGGCGTTCTCGTGGGTCAGGATTATTTCCATTCACTGTTATCTCCGTTGCTGTGCTGCGCACTTGCTGCACAGCGTTGTGTAAGGCAAAAGTTCAAGCCTTTCCTCTTCTATGGGCTTACCGCAAATTTCGCAGAAGCCGTATTCTCCCTTGGCCAACTTATCCAGTGCTCTCTTTATATCTTCAACTTTTCGGGCAGCTCTATCCCTAAGGGCGAGGTTAAGCTCCCATTGGATTATGTTAGGGTCGCCTATGCCGAGGCCATAATCGCCCTTTATTTCCAGCTTTTTTTCCAATTCCTCAAGTTCTTTAGTAGCTTCCTCCAGCTCTTTTTCCAAGAGTTGGCGAATTTTTACAGTATCAACTTGCATGAAAGGAATTTCCTCCTCTTTCCCCTAAGGGCTAAAGCTGCTCTTGCGGTTACTCTTCTCGTTTGAGCTGCCGCAGCATACGGCGACGTGCTTTGCGGATGGCTTTACGGAGCTTTATGCGCTTCATCTCGCTTTTGGAGATGTACCATCTTTTCTTCCGGACAATGCTGAGGATGCCCTCCTCCGCGACTTCCTTCCGGAACCTCTTAAGGAGGCTTTCTTGGGATTCTCCGGGTCTGAGGATTACAGCCATTCTAAGTAAGCACCCCCTTTCCTTTAGTTTAGGGCTTGCGCAAAATATTATAACCCAAAGGGGAGGGGGCTGTCAAATATTTCATTTCGCTGTCGCGGCAAGGCTTCGTGGGGGGACACCCCTATAGCCCCTGCCAGGGGGCAAGCCCCCTGGACCCCCCGTTTCCCCGCCCCCGTTGGCTGAGGGTTTGCCAACGTTTTGGGTCCCACTCGTGGCGGGGTTGCTAATGTGGGCGACTCGCCCCCTCTTTTGGTTTTGTGGGGGGACACCCCCCAAACCCCCTGCCAGGGGGCCAAGCCCCCTGACCCCTTTTTGCCCACCCCCGTGGGCTAAGGGTTTGCCGGCGTTTTGGGTCCCGCTCGTGGCGGGGTTGCTAATGTGGGCGACTCGCCCCCTCTTTTTGTTCTGGGGGGACATCCCCCAAACCCCCTGCCAGGGGGCAAGCCCCCTGGACCCCCTTTTGCCCACCCCCGTGGGCTAAGGGTTTGCCGGCGTTTTGGGTCCCACTCGTGGCGGGATGATAAGGTGGGCGACTCGTCCCCTCTTTTTGTTCTGGGGCACATCCCCCAAACTCCCTGCCATGGGGGCTTCGCCCACCTGGACTCCCGTTTTGCCCACCTCCGTTGGCTTAGGGTTCGCCGGCGGCTTGGGGCCAGGGGGTTAGGTCAGAAGGCCTATCCCCCATATCACCCAGCCGAGGGGCTCAGTCCCCTGGCGCTCGGTTTAATGAAGGAAATTTGTTTGCCCCCACCCAAACAATCAAGTAAAATAAGCACAAAAAAGGAGGGGAAACATGCCTTACGGTTACACTGGCAAAATCCTCCACGTAGACCTTTCCTCGGCTACTTTCCGAGAAGAAGAAACCGGAGAAATCTTCCGACGCCGCTTCTGGGGCGGATGGGGTTTCATCCTCTATTACCTCCTACGGGAAATGGACCCAATCGCTGACCCCTTAGGGCCCGAAAATATCCTCGTTTTTGCCACGGGGCCAATAACGGGTGCACCCATATCCGGAAGCGGCCGCCACGCCATAGGAGCCAAATCCCCCCTAACGGGCGGATTCGGAGCCTCCGAAGCAGGAGGGTTCTGGGGAGCAGAACTGAAAAGGGCTGGCTTTGACGCCATAGTCATAAGAGGCAAGGCCCCTTCCCCCGTTTACCTCTGGATACACAATGGCCAAGCCGAAATCCGAGACGCCTCCCACCTCTGGGGAAAAACTACTGCCGAAGTCCAAGAACTCATCACCCAAGAATTGGGAGATAAGAGCATAAGGATTGCCCAAATAGGCCCCGCCGGAGAAAACCTCGTCCGTTACGCCTGCGTAACCCATGACCTGCGCCACTTCGCCGGAAGATGCGGCCTGGGAGCGGTCATGGGCTCCAAAAACCTCAGGGCTATTGCCGTGAAGGGCGAAGGCAAAGTAGAAATAGCCAACCCCGACCGGCTTGCAGCCATAAGGCAGTGGCTGAGCGAAAACGATGAGGCCCTTTTGGCCGGATTCCGCCACACAGGAACAGCCGGCATCGTCCCCTACCTCAACGCCGTCGGTGGCCTCCCGACACGTAACTTCACCCTCGGCCACTTTGATAAAGCCGAGGAAATATCAGGCCAAAAAATGGCCGAAACCATCTTGATTGACAGAGGAAGCTGCTACGCTTGCGTCGTGCGCTGCAAGCGGGTTGTGGAAGTGAAGGAAGGACCATACCCTGTAGACCCTGTCTACGGAGGGCCAGAGTACGAGACCATAGGAGCGCTCGGCTCATCCTGCGGGATAAGCGATTTGAGAGCAATCGCCAGAGCTAACCAGCTCTGTGCCGCCTATGGCCTTGACACTATCTCTGCCGGGGTTACCATCGCCTTCGCCATGGAATGCGGGGAAAAAGGGCTCCTCAAAAGCGAAGAGGTGAACCTTCGCTTCGGCGACCCCGATACCCTCCTCAAACTCTTGGAGATGATAGCTTTCCGCCGAGGCCTCGGCGACCTCCTGGCCGAGGGGGTCAAGAGGGCAGCTGAAAAGCTTGGGCCCGAAGCCCGCAATTTGGCCATGGAAGTCAAAGGCCAAGAGGTGCCGATGCACGAACCACGCTTCAAGCAAGCCCTCGGCCTCGGATACGCCCTGAGCCCAACCGGGGCCGACCACAACCACAACGTCCACGATGATGGTTATGTTAAAGAAACGAGGAGCTCCTTCCGGAAAGCACGCGCTTTGGGCATCCTTGAACCGCTACCACGCAATGACTTAGGGCCGGCCAAGGTCCGCCTCTTCTTCTACGAATTACTCTGGCAGATTGGCTATGAGCTCTGGGGCATCTGTCGTTTCCTCCCCTATGATAAGCATCAAGTGCAGGAAATACTCCAAGCCGTGACCGGATGGGATGTAAGCACGTGGGAGATGATGAAAGCGGGCCAGCGCATCTACACCATGGCCCGTTTGTTCAACATCAAAGCCGGCTTCTCCCCTGCCGATGACCGCCTCCCGGAGCGCTTCTTTGAGCCTTTCCCTGAAGGGCCCCTGGCCGGCGAAGCTATAGACCGAGAAGCCTTCCAAAAGGCTTTGGAGCTATTCTACGGTATGGCTGGATGGGACCCTAAAACCGGCGAGCCTTACCTTCACACCTTGGCAGAGCTTGATATCCTCTCGCTCCTCTAACTCCAGGACTTTTTTCCTATTCCCAAGGCCGGGTTGGGGAGTGGTATACTATCAGTAAGCGAGGGGGAAATGGGTATTGTTGTGGAAGCGGAGGGGCTGACAAAGCGCTTCAATTCCCTTACAGCGGTAGAAGGGATAACTTTTCAGCTTCAGGAAGGGGAAATATTAGCCCTCCTGGGGCCAAACGGCGCCGGCAAAACTACTACCGTCCGGATGTTGGCCTCTGTCCTGGCCCCTACCGCTGGAACGGCTCGGGTAGCAGGATACGATGTCGTCAAACAAGCGCGGGAAGTGCGGCGCTCCGTAGGGCTTCTCACCGAATTCCCGGCCCTCTACCTCCGGATGACCGCCGACGAGTACTTGGACTTCTTCGGCAAGCTTTACGGTGTCCCTAAGGGGAAGCTTGAGGAAAGGAAAACTGCTTTGCTTGAGCAATTTGGCCTTGCGCGGGACAGGAAGAGGCAGATTGGGGAATATTCCAAGGGTATGCGCCAGAAGCTGGCCCTGGTAAGGGCCATGCTCCATGACCCCTTGGTTCTCTTCCTGGATGAGCCTACCTCGGCAATGGACCCACAAAGCGCTAAGACAGTGAGAGAGGCTATAATGGAGCTTAGGAAAGAGAAGCGCACGGCCCTCATCTGCACGCACAACCTCTCCGAAGCCCAAACCCTGGCCGATAGAATCGCCGTAATCAACCGGGGAAGGATTGTGGCTATCGGGACTATGGAAGAGCTACGCAGGCGCTACATCGGTGCACCTCTTATGGAACTTAAACTCGCCCGCCCAATGGACGAAGCGGCCTCTCTGGTCCAGCGCTTCGCTGTGGTGGAAGAGAAAGGCAGGGATTTCGTGCGCTATAGGACCGATAACCCAGCGGAAGTTAACCCCCTTGTAGTGAAAGCATTGACCGAAATGGGGGCAGAGATAGTCTACCTCCAGGAAGTTCCCGTGACGCTGGAAGAGGTTTACTTGAGGATAGTGGCGTGATTTCCCTTTCGGGCATCTCCACCTTGGTTTCCAAGGAACTGAAAGATTCGCTACGGGATTGGCGCATAATTACGCCAATAGCCATCTTAACCCTTTTCTTCCCTTGGCTCATGGATATAACTGCGCAGTTAGCGAGGGATTTTGTGGCCCGCTACGGCGCCTTCCTCATCGCTGAGAGGATGTATCCTTTCCTGCTCATGGTCGTTGGCTTCTTCCCCATCACTTTCTCCCTGGTCATAGCCCTGGAGTCATTTGTAGGGGAGAAGGAGAGGCTGACCTTGGAGCCGCTTTTGGCTTCACCCCTTTCGGATTTGGAGCTATTTTTGGGGAAGTTTCTGGCCTCTTTAATCCTCCCATGCACCGCAAGCTTCTTGGGCATCACCATTTACGTGGCCGGCCTCTACTTCTCCACGGGTTATTTTCCCCCGCCCACCCTTCTAACTCAAATCCTCATCCTCACTTTCTGCGAGGCTTTGGTCATGGTAGCCGGGGCAGTGGTTGTATCCAATAACGCCACCAGCGTTAGAGCAGCTAACCTCTTGGCCAGCTTCATAATCGTGCCGATGGCGCTGGCAATCCAAGGCATAAGCATTGCCATGTTCTGGGCCAATTACAACATCCTTTGGCTGGCCGTAGCCGGCATGCTTACGGTGACCGTTCTACTCATGAGGATGGGGCTGGCCCTTTTCAACCGAGAGCACCTCCTTACAACCCAGTTGGAGAAGTTTGACCTCAAGGGGTGGGGCGAGGCTTTCCTAAGCTCTTTCCTCAGGCGGCCTGGAAACAAAGGGAAGCCCTTCTCCCTCGCCAACTTTTACCGGGAAGAGCTGAGGCTTATCCTGGCCGACCTTAAGTTACCCATTGCCTTTGTAGGGCTTATGGCTTTGGCCGGGCTAATCGGAGGACTGATATTTGCTCTGGCTAATCCTTATCCTGAGCTCGTCTTCCCGGAGAATTTTGACCTGAATAAGCTTAAGCATGTATCGTGGGAATTCCTGCCGCCGCTTCAGACTCACGCCATCTTCTTCCACAACCTGCGCGCTCTTACCCTCTCATCCCTCCTTTCCTTGATTACCATTGGGGTAATGCCTTCCCTGGTAGCAGTCCTGAACATGGGGCTTGTGGGGTTTGTCGGGGGCGAGATAGCAATTTTGGGGCAGAAGCCCCTGCTTTTTGCCGCCTTTGTCCTTCCCCACGGCATCTTTGAAATCCCGGCCGCTATCCTGACTATAGCTGCTGCATTGAAGATAGGGGCTGTGCCCATCTCCCCCGGAGTGAAAGATAGGCTCAGGGATACTTTCCTTCTGTCCCTGGCCGATTGGTTGAAAGTTCTGCTTTTCGTCACCCTACCTTTGCTTTTGGTGGCTGCATTCATAGAGGCCAACGTGACCCCAATTTTAGTGAGTTGGCTCTATGGTTGGGAAGGCTAAGCTCATTTTCCTGGGTTCAGCAGCCTCCCTGCCCTCTGCCGAAGCCGATAGCTTTTACATGGCCATCGTAGGGCCGGATGGCAAGTTTTTCCTCGTGGACTGCGGGGGAAGCCCATTGCACAAGTTCCTGAAAGTAGGACTTAACCCCAACCTTTTAGAGGGCTTACTCCTTTCGCACCACCATCCCGACCACCTCTACGGTCTACCTTACCTCGCTCAGGGCTTGTGGCTCCTGGGCCGTAAAGACCCGCTCCCCATCTGGGCTACTTGCGAAGGGTGCGAGGCCATCCGCAAACTCATGGATGCATGGGATTGGTCGGGCCTAAAAGGTTTTGCCGGAGTCAAATGTTACCCGATTGAACTCAAGGAAAGGGTTAAGGTTTTGGATAACGAGGCCTTTGAGATAACGGCTTCCCCTGCCGAGCACCTCATTCCAACCCTGGCTTTTCGGATTCGGTCAAAGCTTTCGGGTAATGCAGTGGTTATCTCTGGAGACACAGCCCCGAGCGAAAGCGTGGTGCGGCTGGCGGAGGAGGCCTTCATCTTGGTGCATGAGAGCACGGGGGCCTTTCCTGGGCATTCCTCGGCCTATCAAGCTGGGGAAATAGCCAGGAGGAGCCGGGTTTCCTTACTTATCTTAGCCCATTTCAACCCCCAGCTGGCTCCAGAGGAGATAATAAAAGAGGCCAGCTTGGCCTTCGGCGGGCCGGTAAAGCTGGCCTCCGATGGGGATGCTTACGAGTTCTGAGCTTCAGCGACCCCACCAGTCCAAAACGTGCTCGCTGACGAAATCGTAGCGGAGCTCCAGCGAACCGAGGATTTCAGGTAGAAGGGGCTTCTGCTCAGTGCCGTCCGCTTTCATCACGTAGATTTCCCACTTCCCCCGGCGGTCGGTCAGAAAGGCGATGAATTGGCCATCAGGGGACCAAGCTGGGGCTACGCTGTTATAGGGCTTTTCCAAAAGGCCGGGGGCAGTAAGCCTTGCCCTCCCGCTGCCATCGGCGTTCACCACATAGATTTCCCAGTGGTCGTGCTGGCGATGCATGAAGGCTAACCTTGTGCCATCGGGTGACCAGACCGGGTAGGTATCGCCGGGGTCATCGGTGAGCTTAAAGGTTTTAGAGCCATCGGCAGAGATGAGGTTAAGCCCCCTATCACCATCGTAGGCGATGAATTGGCCATCAGGAGACCACGAAGGGGAGAAGCTATGCTCATCGCACGGAAGCTCGTAAAACACTTTAGTATCCGGTTCCACAATCCCAAGCTTCCAGAAGTAATCTGGGGGAATCGTGAAACACCGGTTCCAGAAGCAGCGAGTTTCTTCAGGCTTCCCGCCATGCTGGCGGGTAAAGATTATCTTCTTGCCATCGGGAGACCAATCGGGGGATTTGGCCTGAGGGTGGATGAAGACAGGCCATTCTTGGAGGTTTTCCAAGTCCAAAACCCATATCCCTTTGTATTCACCTTCCCACCGGGCAAAAGCGATGCGCTTACCATCGGGGGAGAAAGCTGGGTCCATCCCTGTGGTCACCTTCTTCAAAGAGAGGTTGGCCATATCCAAGACGTAAATTTCGCCCCCGCTTGATAGCTGGAAGACCAATTTCCCGCTGAAAGCAGGGGCCGGCGTGGGAGTAGGAGTTGGGGAAGGGGGAAGCGGGGGAGCTTCAGTGATAGGGACGGAGTCCAGTGGGCCGGGGAAATCCAAGTAGTAAGCGGCAGCCCAGCCCTCCATCCCATCCTCAGTGACCACTTTTAGCCAGAAACCCTTCTCATCCCTGCCTATTACTTTAACTTTCTGGTTGTATTCCAGCCCTGCCAGGATTGGATACAAAGTATCGGGGCCGGAGCGGAGGGCTAAGCTTTTCACTTTCACCACCGCTATCGGTTCAGGGGTTGGGGTAAAGGTAGGGGTAGGGGAGGGGGTTAAAGTCGGCGTTGGGGATGGAGTAGGTGAAGGGGTAAGGCGAGGAGTATGGACTATTGGGGTTGGGGCGGAAGTAGGTATAGGGGTAGGGGTTGGGGTGCATCCGCAAAGCAGCACCGACAAGAAAAGGGCAACCATAAGCTTTTTCATGCAAACCCTCCTTGCCAGTTCTCCTTTTATCCTAACTCCGAAACGTTAAGAAATGGTTAACGCTTTTCCCCGAGCCGGAATTCGTTCTCTTAACCTCAGGCCAATAATACCTCAGCATGCGGGAATATCCAAATCCCTGCCTCTCTTGGGGGGTGTGTCCTCCGACTTAGCCCCATGGCTCCCTTCCCTCGCAGGGAAGGGGGTATCTCGCTAAGAGTGGGGCCCAAACCGCTGGCAAACCCTAAGCCCACGAGGGCGGGCCAAGGGGGGGCCAGGGGGCCGCAGGACCATGGCGGGGGTCTGGGGGTGGTCCCCCCACAAATTCAAAAGAGGGAACGAGTTGCCACATTAGCAACCCGGCCACGCGTGGGGCCCAAAACGCTGGTGAACCCTCAGCCAACGGGGGTGGGCAAAAGGGAGGTCCAGGGGGGAGAATGCTCGCCCCCTCGCAATAACATGAAAAAAAAGCCCCCTGCCGTCGGTCCGGAGCCTCAGGCAGGGGACTTAATTCTTACTGCTTTTCCCCACAGCGTTCCAGGAGCTTCTCCCATTCCTGGTCTACTTTGGCCTGAATCTCGTCAATGAGGTGGCGGAATTTGGGCTGGAATAGGTGGCGGAACCGACCCTGAGCCTTTAGCCACTCCTCTACCGGCTTCTTCTCCCTGGGCTTGTAGTTAAGCTTCCAAACCCCATTTTCAACTTCAAACAGCGGCCAATAGCAAGTCTCCACAGCCAGCCTGGAAACTTCAATCGTGGTAGCAGTATCGTGGCGCCAGCCCCGGTTACAGTCGGAAAAGATGTTTATGAAGGCAGGGCCATCGGCAGCAACGGCCTTGCGCACCTTAATCATCAGGTCCCGCCAGTGGCTTGGGGAGGCTTGAGCGACATAGGGTATGTTGTGGGCGGCCATTATCTCCGTTATAGGCTTGCGCCATTGGATCTTACCGGGGATTACCTCCCCGGCCGGAGAAGTCGTAGTATGGGCACCAAGCGGAGTAGCACTGGACCTCTGGATTCCCGTGTTCATGTAAGCCTCGTTGTTGAGGCAGATGTAGACGATGCGGTGTCCTCTCTCAAAGGCCCCCGAAATCCACTGCAGGCCGATATCGTAAGTGGCACCGTCACCACCAAAGACCAAAAACTTGACGTTGCGGTCTTGAATCTTGCCCTTGCGGACCAAAGCTTTGTAAGCGGCTTCTACCCCGGCCGCAGTGGTGGCTGCGTTTTCAAAGGCATTGTGTATCCAGGGGACCCGCCAAGCCGTATTCGGGTACATGGAAGTGGCAATTTCCAAGCAGCCGGTGGCAGTAGCCACAACTACCGGCTCATCAATTGCGCTCAAAACCTGCCGCACGATTATCCCCTCGGCGCAACCGGCGCATAGCCTGTGGCCAGGGGCAAATTTCTCCGGCTTGCTCGCCAACTCCTTGAGGTTTATCTTGGTTTCCACCGTCATCTCAACCCCTCCTTCGCTTTATTCCCTAAGGCCCAAATAGCCTACCCTGTAAGGGACTTTCCCAGTCTCGGCGATGCGAAGTAGTTCCTTAACCATGCCCTCAATCTGCTCCGGCAGTATATCCCGGCCACCCAGGCCGAAGATGTAATCAACAATCTGAGGGCCTTTCCCGTTGCCGTAAGTGTAGAAGGAAGCGCACAGGTCCAGGAAAAGCGGCCCACACCCCTCAATTGAGCCGAAAGCTATGGAGCGGTCCATAACCCCTATGACCTTTACATGCTTCAAGGCTTCCACCAGCTCTTTCCCGGGGAAAGGCCTGTAAAGCCTGGGCTTAAGGAGGCCGACTTTGATTCCCTCCTGGCGAAGCTTGCGGACCACTACTCTTGCCGTTCCGGCCGTAGAGGCCAGAACCACAATCGCCACCTCGGCATCGTCCAACTCGTAGGCCGAGAACAAGTCATAGTAGCGGCCGGAAAGCTCCCCATACTCTTTGCCTATCTCCCTAACCACCTGGGGAACCTTGGAAAGGGCCTCGGTCTGCTGGCGCTTGAACTCAAAGTAGTAATCGTAGAAAGCCCAGGCTCCGAAAGTCTTGGGTTGGTCTATGTCCAGAAGGGAGTAGAGGGCCTTGTATTCCCCCACAAATTCTTTAACCGCTTTATCCTCCAAAACCTCAACCCTTTCCACCCCATGCCCGGTTATGAACCCATCCTGCATGGACATAACCGGAAGGAGGATATCCGGGTGCTCGGCGATGCGGATAGCCTGGATGGTGTTATCGTAGGCCTCTTGGGGGTTCTCGGCGAAGATTTGAATCCAGCCGGCATCCCTTGCCCCCATGGAATCGGAGTGGTCGCAGTGGATGTTGAGGGGAGCGGAGAGGGCTCTGTTGACCACGCTCATAACAATTGGGAGGCGCAGAGAGGCAGCGATGTAGAGGGTCTCCCACATTAGGGCCAGACCATTGGCCGCAGTAGCCGTCATCACCCTCGCCCCAGCTGCCGAAGCACCAATGCAAGCGCTCATGGCGGCATGCTCCGATTCCACAGGGATGAACTCCGTATTCACAAGGCCATCGGCTACAAACTGGGAGAAAGTCTGCACTATCTCGGTCTGGGGGGTGATTGGGTAAGCCGCTACAACATCGGGCTCTATTTGGCGCATGGCTTCGGCTACAGCCTTGGCCCCGTCAAGAGCTTTGACGATTTGCTTCGCCATCTCACACCTCCTCCACCATCTGGATGACCTTGCCCGGCTTTCCGGTCACGGCATGGGCTTCTACCTTGACAGGGCACTCGTGGGCGCATATCCCACAGCCCTTGCAGTGGTCGTAATCAAACCCCTGCACTTTGCCGTCCTTCACAATTACGGCTGAATCGGGGCAGTAAACCCAGCATATCATGCAGTGGGTGCACTTTTCCTCATCTCTAACCGGGCGCCTGCTGCGCCAAGTCCCAGTGATATACTCGGCAGAACTTCCCGGTTCAAGGACTACTGCCCCCAGGGGTAACTCCTTCCATCCTTTAAGCTCGGCCATCTTACCCCTCCTTTACGGTTTCATAGGCTTCTTTTATGGCTTTGACGTTGGCCTGAATTATGTCTTCGCTGACCTTCGTGCCAAGCCTCTCTTCGGTCAAGCGGATTACGCTTTCCAGGGAGACAAGTCCGGTGGCCTTGACTAAGGCCCCAAGCATCGGGGTATTGGGGATGTTCCGGCCAAAATACTTCATGGCGATTTGGGAAGCATCTACTGTGAACACTCTTACGTTCTTCCCCTCAAGGCCCAACTTTTCCCTGGCCTCTTGAGGGGAAAGGGATGTGTTCAGGACTATTGTGCCGCCATCTTTCAGCCCCTCAGCCACGTTCACAAGGCCGATGAGGGTAGGGTCTACGACGACTACGATGTCTGGGGAGGTAATTTGGGAATGGATTTCAATCGGGGAATCGCTTATGCGGGTGTAGGCTTTTATAGGTGCCCCCATCCTTTCGGGGCCGTAATCGGGGAAGGCCTGGAAGTACTTTCCTTCTTCCATGGCTGCTTCGGCCAGGATTTCCCCGGCGGTAACCACCCCTTGCCCTCCCCTTCCATGCCATCGGATTTCCACCATCCCTTTCATCTCTCACCTCCGGGGCAAAAATAAAAGGGGGATAAGGGTTAACCCCCAAAGTCGCCCTTTTTGGCGCTTCCTTCCCAAATCCTTCGGCCATAGTTTGTGCTAATTGTAACAAAATGCGATGGTTTTGTCAAAGGGGTTCCCTTTCCGTCCTTCGGCGCTTGAGCAGCCTCTCCACCTCTTCTTGGCACTTAAGGCAGAGCGTAGCATCGGGCCTGGCCTCAAGCCGAGCCGGGTCTATCTCGGAACCACAGCGCTCGCATATCCCGTAAGTCCCTTTTTCTATAGCTTTAAGTGCCCTTTCAATGGAAGTGCGCCGGAATTCCAGGCTTTCTATTAGGGCTACAATCTTATCTCGCTCGTAAAGGTCGGGGGAAAGACCGTTTATATCCAACTCAAACTCGCTCTTCAGGTTCTCCCGGAGTTTCTCCAGCTCCTGCTCAATTTGCAATTTCTCTTGCATGAGGCGGGCTTTCTCCCTTTCCAGATTGATTTTACCTTCCATCTATCCCTCCTTCTGGCGGAGGCTTGACCCCCTAAATTGGTAAACTAATATAGCACTTTGGCACTCAGAGGTCAAGTGCGCAGCATTCGGAGGTTCTTTCAAGGCTTAAGCCAAGCTCAATTGCCTTTTGGATGCCTTCTTTAGAGGGGTTAACTATGCGGTTAATTCCGGCCATGATGGCTAAGGGGTCAAGCTTTCTCCTGTAATCCCCGCGAGGGCGCATGCATCCCAGAGCTATAGGGGTTCTGGGGAAAAGGAGGCGGGCTTCGGCCAAAATGGAGGCTACTTCCTCAACTGGCGGCGGCGGCCGAAGGGCATACTCAGTGCCAGGGGTAGGGATGAAGACGATGAAGATTAGGCCTTCAGCCCCTTCTTCGGCCAATATCTCCAAAGCCTTTCGTTCATGGCTTATCCTGCCGCCATCAAGCCCTATGGTTATGTGGGGGATTACCCGGAAATGCTTCCGCAGCATGCGGTAGGTTTCCACGTAGTCCCGAACGGTTTTTTTCAGTTTGTAAACCCTTTCAATCACCCCATCATCGCCCACGAAGTCAAAGGAGATTACATGGACGAAGGGGGCTATGGCTAAAGCTTCATCTTCGCTTATGAGCCCCACATGCCAGTTCAGCCGGCGGCCGGGAGCGATAGCCTTTATCCCTCCGAGCTTGGCTAAAATTGGGACCTTCCCGTTGTGGTCGCACCCGCCGGATATGAGGAGGCTTGTGGCCGAATCCAGGTAGCGGTGGGCTTCTTCAACGGTTTTCATGGAGGCAAGGTAATGGCCACCACAATGGGCACAATTCAGGGCGCAATATTTCCCAGTAACGCTTATGGGTAAAGTTTGGGAGGGGTAATCCACAAAGAGCTTGGGAGGGAAGTGAGCCTGCCTTGTTTCCCAGGCCTTCTGGAGGAGCTCAAGGCTCCCTTTCAAATTTCGTCCTCCACCGGTATTTCCAGGTCCCCAACCTCCTTCGTGCTCACTTTAACGGTGATTTTGTGGTGGCCCGGTTCAAGCTTCAAGCCCTTAACTGCCACCGTTACCTCTCGGTTAATCTCCAGTAGGAAGGGGGTTTTGGAACCCACCCCTGCTGCTGGCCTCTCACCAGAAGCCGTTATGAGGCAAACGCTCTCCAACGCGCAAGGATTCCCATCCACAACGAGGGCTTTAAAGGCTACGATGGTTCCTGGGGCAAGGGTGTTCTTCAGCTTGAAAGCAAAGCCTTCCTCGGTGTTGGAGAGGCTTCCTTTAACGTAGAGCTTCTTCAAGAGGGTAGGAGGAATGTAGGGCATTTTTCCCCCTCATGTGTACCTTTTGACTTCAAACCTGAACATCTGAACTGGCTCGTTGGGGTCGGTTATGCCGGCCTTGTGGACCCTGGTCCAGTAAATCTGCTGTTCCACGGTCTCAATCCCGGGTAAATCGGGGAGGAGCAAGCCTCGCTTCCAGGGGTGTTTCAGCGATTGGACTATCAGGCCGTAGCGTTTGGGGTCTAAATCCTCTGGCCCGGATACAGGCTCCGGGGGCGAAAGGACGTCAACTTTTATCTCCAGGTAAGGCAATTCATCAGGCCTAACGGGTGGAAAGCGCGGGTCCCTCGTAGCGGCGCTTATGGCGTTCTGTATTACCTCCATAGCCACATTGGGCTGAGTTGGCTCAATTGTGCCTATGCACCCGCGTAGCTCTCCGTGCTTGTGGATGGAAACGAAAACTCCTGCCCTCTCCTTCATCTCCGGGGTTAGCTCCTTCGGAGGTTCTATGACTTTCCCCTCTTTTACGTAAGCTTCAATTGTCTTACGGGCAAGCTCTACCAGAGGGTGAGCCATTTCACCCCTCCTTGAAATGCCTTACAAGCCTATCGTAGGTCTGTTCCAGAAGTTCAGGGATGATTTTTGTTTCGGCCATTATCGGCATGAAATTGGTATCACCACCCCAGCGGGGGACGATGTGGAGGTGAACGTGGTCCTCTATCCCTGCTCCGGCTACCTTGCCGATGTTTATCCCGATGTTGAACCCTTCGGGGTTAAGGGCGCGGCGCAGGGCCTCTATCCCCTTGACGGTGAGTTTAATGAAGTCCAAAAGCTCCTCCTCATCCAAATCCTCAAGGCTTGGGACATGCCGGAAAGGGACCACCATAAGGTGGCCGCTGTTGTAGGGGTAGAGGTTCAGCATTATGCAGCCTTTGTGGCTTCTATAGAGGATGTAATTTTCTCGGTCCTTGTTGTCGGCAATTTTTTCGCAAAGGACACAGTTCAAGGGCTTAGGGGAAAGGATGTATTTTATCCTCCACGGACGCCAAAGCCTCTTCATGAGCTCTTCTCCTGTTTCTGGATGGAAAGGTAATAGGCAGCCCAAGCTTCATCAATGAGCTCTTTAGTAAGGCGAGGTTGCCTTTTGGTGTAGCGGGCAATGGATACAAGCTGGTCCAAAAGGTCCCGAGGATGACAAGCTCTTAGGGGCACTTTCTGCTTTACGTAGTATTCCCGCAGCAAGTAAACCAGGGCGTTCTCGTCGTAAGGGATGCCTCGGGCCTCGCATTCCTTGCGGAAGATGATGCGATATTCGTCAAAGGTTGGGTTCCTAACTTCAACTTTGTGCCTTATCCTCCTCAAGAAAGCTTCATCCACCAGCCGGGAAGGGGGTAGGTTCGTGGAGAAGACTACGAAAACCTCAAACGGTATCTCTATCTTGAGGCCGGTGTGGAGTGTTAGGTAATCCACCCTCTTTTCCAGAGGGACAATCCAGCGGTTGAGTATATCCTGAGGGCGGACTTGCTGCCGGCCAAAGTCGTCAATTAGGAGCATGCCACCATTGGCCTTCATCTGAAGAGGGGCTTCGTAGTAGCGGGTGATTTCATTGTAAATTAGGTCAAGGTTCTCCAGGGTCAATTCCCCTCCCACGGCTATGAAAGGCCTGTGGGCCAAGAGCCAGCGTCGGTCATACTGAATTATGGCCTCAGCCCCCTGGACTACCAACTTGTGGTTTAGGTTGTCATAAACTTTGATGATGTGCCCGTTCACTTCTACGGCATAGGGTATAAAGATGGAGTGCTGGGAAATGAGTTTACCGATAGCTTCGGATATAGCCGTTTTGCCGTTGCCGGGGGGGCCATAAATGAAGAGGGAATGGCCCATGGTTACGGCCGGCCCAAGTTGGCGTAGGATGTCTTCCCCTAATACCAAGTGGGATAAAGCCTTCCGCAAGCTCTCAGGGGTTACAGCTGCAGCGGAAAGGGGCTGAGCTTTCATTGCCTTCCTGTAATCCTCCAAGGGGACAGGCGCCGGCCCAACGTATTGGGAGCGTTCCATCGCTTCCTTCGCTTTTTCCGTCCCCTTGTCGGTCAAAGTATACTCAAAGGCATGCTCACTTACCGCTTTACTTCCCCTTACTTCACAGAGGTGCTCTCGCCTCATTATTTCCAGGACTTTATCCATAACTCCGGCGAAGGGGAGGGCGAGGGCGTTTGCTATCTGGGCGCCAGTCATAAAGCCTTCAAGGTAAAGCGTTTTAAGGGTGAGGTCAAGCAAAAGGCCCAGGTTAAGCCCCGTATCCTTTATGGAACGGGGAGGGGGAGGGAAAAAGGCAAAACCCGTAACTTCCTCCATGGTCCTCCTTTAAAAGGCTTATTCGGCGAAGCCAAGTATACCACACAAGGTTTTAAACCGCAAACAATCACATTTGGCGAGCATTTTCCCGCCGGATTATGGAAAGAATGACTAAGCCGAAGCTTCCGGCTTTAAGCAAAGCTACAATCCAGCAACTACCTGTCAACCCCAGGGGTGGCAGAAGCCCAACCGAAAACACCACTGAACCCAGGAAAGCCCCCAAAAGGTCCGCTCCGTACATGATGCCTGCTGCTTGGCTCAATTTCCGTCCCTGAGAGTAAACCTTGCTGGCCAGAGGAAATTCCATCCCTACCATGAAGCCGCCTAAAGCGTTCAAAAGTAAAAGCAGGGGAGTGCTGGCTGCGCCTCCCCAACGGTAGATTGTCAGAAGGAGCAGGGGGAAGGAAAGCCATAGGGCTACAAGCCCGCCTTCAATCGCCATAATCTTGTTCCACTCGTTCCCCTCTTCCGCCCTTCGGCTCATGAACCAGCCCCCGAGGCTCAGGCCGGCCATGAAAGCAGCAACCAGCAAGGCTATCTCCCGGTAGATGTAGCCATAGAATATCTGGAAGGCGAAAATGATTGTCAAATCGTAGCACATCCCTCCGAACCCCGTGGAGGCCACCACTAAGGGCATTATCCCCGGAGCCTTCAATTTCCCCAGGCCGATTAGGAGGCCAAGGATTGATGTCAGGATTAAGATGAAAGAAGCCAGGTGCCAGAAGCGCAGGCGGGAAAGTAGGTCAAAATACTTCCCAAAGGCAGGAGCGAACATTTCGTTCCAGAAAGAAAGCCCATACAGAAGCCCAAGCGGCTTCAAGTCGGTGTTTGGTGGGGCTTTGCTTCCGGCCAGTTCCCCTTTGAACCACGAAAGCCTGGCCGGCTCAAACCGCAGCCTTATGTACCTTTCCTGAACTATGGTGTCCTGGAGGGGGCGCTCTCCAGCACGCTTCACCAACTCCTCAACCCCGATTTCCTCAAAGTTAACCCCCCAAGATGTCAGCCAAAGGTTGACCCCATCGCCAGGGATGGCGAAGACGTAAGGGAAGGTTTCCTTTAGGGTGGAGTAAAGGGAAAAATTTAGGTCGCGCATTGCCGGACTTAAGTAGGTGAGGGAACCGGGAGCCATCAGCACTAAGACCCCGTCCTTATCCAGAATCCTCCGGGCCAGGGAGAAAAATTCGCGGGTGTAAAAGCGGTTGAGCTGCAGGGTTGAAGGGTAAGGGAGGTTAACGATGATTAGGTTGTAAGTCGGCGGATTCCTCTCAAGGGCCTTTTCCCGCACGAGCAGGCGGCCATCAACGTAGTAGACGTGGACCACTGGGTTGCCCAGCTCTTCCTCGGCTAATGGGATGCGGAGAGCGCGCAAGGCCTTCAATAAGAGGGGGTCAATTTCGGCGTAATCAATCCTCTCCCATGGGTACTTGAGCAATTCCCGGATAAGCCCTCCAGCCCCACCGCTAACAATTAGGCAACGCTTTGGCTCTCGGACGAAAAGCAAGGGGATGTGAGCCAAGTCCTGGACGAAGTTTAAGTCCGGGAAGGGCGCAGTGATTATGGGTATGCCATTGGAGAACAGGGTATATTGCTCGCCCAATCGGACGATGGCTACATTGCCGTAAACCGAGTTCCCGTAGAAAGCAAGCTCATACCCTCGCCATTGAATCCCGGTTGCGAAGCGCTCCAAGGCTCCTTCCAGACCTGGGGAGAGAAAAGCCAGGTCCACCAACAGAATGGCTATGATAAGTGGCCAGGCCTTTTTCCCGACACCCGTGCTCAAGGAAAGGGCCGAAATCAAATTGAGAGCCACGATGACTAACACCGTGCGGAAGGAAGGGAGAGAGGAGAAGAGGTAGGTGAAAAGGATGCCCCCGGCTATGCCTCCCATCGCCTCTAAAACGTAAACCTGGCCGATTGCCGGGATGCCTTTCCCTGTATAGCGGGCAAAAGTTTCAGAAGCGGCCGTGAACATTGCGCCATCTATTATCCCTATCGGCAAGAGGATGAGGAAAGAGGCGAGAGAAATGGCCCATAGGTTAAGGCCCTGGCCCGGCACAGCCCCCAGGATGGTCCGGATGGAGAAAGCCAGGAGCAGAGATAAAGGCAAAGCCAGAGCCAAAAGGACTTGCAAAGATGGGTATAGAAGTGGGCTACTGAAGCGGAGGAGGAAGCGGGCCATGGCTATGCTTCCGAGCGCTTCCAGGATGAGCCAGCAACCTAAAACGAGGCCAATGGATAGCTCATTCCCCAAGAAGGCCACCATCAGCTCTCGGACCATGATGGCCTGGGTTATGGTAAAAGTGAAGCCCATAAGGAGGAAAGCCAGACGGAACTTCACTGGGAAAGCTCTCCCACAATAACCAACCGGTGAGTATCAATCCGGTAAGGGTAGCAAGTTATCAGGGTCACGATGGGAGTAGTGGTTGGAGCCATAACGCTTACATCGGTTGGCTCCACTATTTTCTTAGCCTTCACAACGTACCTGTAGGGGACCTCGCCGGCGTAAACGATAATCTCATCCCCCAAGTCCAGCTTATCCAAGTCCCTGAAGACCTCCCCGAAGATATCATTGTGCCCTGAGAGCACCATATTTCCCCTCTCGCCAGGGTTAGCCGAGCCGATGTGGTGTCCGACCCCTCTTTTCAATTCTTCCCAACCGTCCCCTTCTACTATTGGGGCATCAACCCCTATGGCCGGGATTACGATGCGAGTGGGGGCGCCGGGTTTGGGGGTGGGAATAGCTATAGGGGGAGCTGGCTTCACCTTGTCCTTATACGGAGAAGGCAAATCCCCCGATGGCTGGGGTGGTCTACCGGGCAGGATTACGACATCAATTACCGGGGTTGGAGTGGGGGTAGCTCCTCCTAAGATTTGGGCTGCTTCTCTGTTCAAGGAATGGATGTTAATGAAAGACAAGGCCACCACTGCCAGCAAAGCAACCAGGGCGATAATTTCCAAGGAAAGGAGGAAGCTTTCTTGCCAACGCTTAAGTTTTTTGGGCCTGGGCTCTACAGTGGGCAAGGCCTCATAATTTAAGCCGCCTTTGGGGAGAGCGCGACCCTCCGCTGCTAAGCGTTCTCTCTGTTTAGCTCTGGCCTCCATTTTCTTTAGAAGGAGGAGCCGTTCCAGTTCCTCAATTGAAAGCTCATCAACAGCCCTTTTATCCCCCATCCTTGCCTCCGGAATTAATTATACCGCCCCTGTGAAAGCGGGGGCAAATAGGGGAACGAGCCCTGAAAGAGGGCGAGCCCCTGCCAAGGGGCTTGGGGATGTGCCTTTCCGACCCAACCTCCTGCCCCCTTTCCCTCACAGGGAAGGGGGAAAATTTGGCGGGGCTTTCCTTTCTCCGCCTCGGAGAGGGACAAAACCCTGGCGAGCCCTAAGCCTACGATGGTGGGCAAACTGGGGGGTCCAGGGGGGCGAAGCCGCAATGGCGGGGGGCTTGGGGGGTGCCCTCCTTCACGCCGACTGAAGTCAGCCTCTTTGAAAAAAGGTCGGCCTTCGCCGACCTTGATTAAACCGGGGGTGGAAGGGGCGAAGCCCCATGGCGGGGGGGTTGTGGGGGGTATCCCCCCCACGAAACCTTAAAGAGGAGCGAGTAGCCCACATTAGCAACCCGGCCACGAGTGGGACCCGAAACGCTGGCGAACCCTCAGCTAACGAGGGTGGGGGAAAAAATAGGGCGCTGGAAGCGCCCTTCGCAATTTTAGCTGGGTCGTTTACGGCCTGGCCTCCCTCATTTTTGCCTTTTTGGGGGAATCGGTTAAAATAAAAAAGCGGCTTTGTGAGCCAAAACCTCA
>JAPWUT010000126.1 GCA_028275425.1 Anaerolineae bacterium
CTTTCCAGAAGGTAGCTACCCAAGGTGTGATCGGCATGGTAGTGGGTGAGGATTAGGTATTTTATGCCCTCTGGGCATTCTTTGAGGGCGGCCTTTTTCAGTTCCAAGGTCTCGGAGGGGAACGGGAGGGTGTCTATCACTACTGCCCCCTCCGGAGTGGCTATAAAGCCAGCTGTCACCTCGTAATAGAGGTCACTGACAAAAGCGTATATGTTATCGGAAACCCTGTCCCTTATCACTTTCCCCCTCCTTGCTCAAGCTGAGAGATGAAGTTTTCCAGCATAGGCTTATCGGAAGGAGGAGCAAGCCTGAGAGCTTCGCGAGCTTCGGCCAAGGCCTGGTCGGTAAGGCCCATTTGGCTATAGAGCAAGGCAAGGTTCCGATGGCTAACGTAATCGTTGGGGGCAAATTCCAGTACCTTCTTGTTAGCTTCTACCGCCTTTTCCAGCTTCCCCATCTGAGCATAGACGAAGCCAAGGGCACTGTAGGCTTGTATTAGGTTGGGCGATATCTCCAAGGCTTTTTCGTAGGCTTCGGCGGCTTTCTCCCACTGGTTTGCCATCCGGTAGTAATCCCCTAAGAGGAGCCAGGTTTGGTCATAGAGGCTGTCAAGGGCTAAGGAGTGCTGGATTGTTTCCAAGGCCTTGTCCCCTTGGCCCAGCATTAGGTAGATTAGGGCTTTTTCGTTTTGGAGGTGGGCGGTGTTGGGGCTAAGGCGAGTGGCCTGGAGGTAAAAGTCCAAGGATTTCTGGAGTAATTCTTGCCTTTTCTGCGGGTCAGGGGAGAGGTCGGCCCAGTTGCGGTAGAGGCGGGCCAAGTTGGCAGTGTGGTCGGGGTTGTAGGGGTTGAGGTTGCGGGCCCTTATGAGCACTTCCTCAGCTTCCTTAAGCTTGGCCTCCCTTTTGACGGGGTCTTGGATGGTGCGGGCATGCTCAAGTAGGGCTCGGCCCAGGAAGAGGTAGAAGTAATCCTCTGCCGGGGCGAGCTGAACCGCTTGGGAATGGAGCTTGGAGCTTTCGGCCCACCGCCCCATGCTGTCCAAGGCGAAGCCTTGTTTGTAGACAATATCGGCTTTAATTATGCTCAGGTTGGTGGCGTAGATGAGCAGAGGCACTATCACAAGGCTGAGGAGGAACGCAGGCACTGAAGCTAAGGGCTTTAGGGCAATAGGAGATGGCTTGGGGTTTTCGCCAAGCAGGGAAATCCCCACCAGAAGGATGAAGGCGAAGACAGTGGCGTAGTAGTAGGTTATGGTGTTCACCACATTTCTCCCCGGCAAGAGGTTGGAGGCATGGTAGAGGCCGAAGATAAGCGGGAGGGTTAAAGTTATGGCCAAGTAGATGAGGAAGGCTCCTACCATTGTCCCAAAATCCGGATTCCTCCTTTCCAACGCAGTTCTGGAAGCGATGAGTGCTCCGCCTACAAGCCAAGTGAAGAAGAAGAGCCAAAACATGGCCAAGGATACTTCCGGTCGCCCCTGGCTGAGCCGGTACATTAGCGAAGAGACGAGGATGGAAATTGGGTCCAATTTCCCCAGCTGGTTCGTGGTGTAATCAAAGAGCATGGTGCACAAGACGAAAGCCATGAGCAGGGAAAGGGATAGGGCAAATGGCCAGTGGTATTCTAAGGGGGGAGGTTGGGTGAAGTGGGCCTTTTTGCGCTTTGGCTCGGGGGGAGGCGCTGGCTTTTCCAAGGCGATTTGCCTTGTGCCCAAGGCCACCATCACGGCTAAGAGGAGCCAGAAGTATGTGCGGGTGGCCGCTATGGCTATGCCGAAGTGAATTTCAATGAAGTGGGCGATGAAGGTGGCAAGGAGGGCCACCAAAAGCATAGCTCTGGAATCCAGGGGCTCTTCTTTCTCCTTATGGACTGCCAGGGCAAAATACATGGTGTAAAGGGTAAGGCCTGCTATCATCCCTGTGGGGATTCCAACCCCTGAGAAGCGGAAGCTTCTTTCCACAAGGTAGGGGGTGATAAGGCCCAGGAATCCTCCTGAGGCCAAGGAGCCAAGGAAGAGACCCTTCCGCCTTTCGTCCGGGATGAAGCCAAGCCAGCGAAGCCCGTAGTAGAATATGCTCCCGAAGAGGGTGATGTAGACGAAAAAGCCAATCAGGCCGGTTGTCACCAAAGCATCAAAAGTCTCATTGTGGGAGCGATCGGGGGAGGCAGTCCGGGCTTCGTAGTGGGCGAGGTCGGGTGGATAGAAGGGGTTGTAGGCGTAGTGCATGGTCTCGGGGCCGTAGCCTATGAGAGGCCGCAGGGCGTTCAACGGGTCATATCCACCCGTTGGGGACCAGAGGGGCTGGTGGGGGAGGATGAGTTTAACTGCTCCCTCCCAGATTAGCACCCTGACCTTGCCCGTTCCTCCGCCAATTTCAAAAATTTGCCCCAACCGGCCTATGTAGGGCAATTGCTTAAGCGGGTCTAAAGGGGTGTGGGGCAGGTTAAAGACTACGAGGAAGAGGATTCCCAGGATGGTGTGGAAGACCCAGCTGAGCCAGAGCCATCGGAAGCCCTTTCTCAGGAAGGCCATGAGCCCATAGGCCGGAAGGATGCCAACCGGGATTGAGATTAGGGAGAAGGCGGCTGCTTTCCCCAGCTCATCCTTTGTGAGGGGACCCGGTTTGGCTTGGTTCCTCATTGCCACTAAGACGATGAGCATGAAGGCGTAAAGGCCTCCCAGAAGGCCAACCCAAGGCCCTCGGCTCTGGCTGAAGAATATGCACATGATTTGGACGATGAGGGCGAATAGGTAGACCCCTCCTGCAATGGCTTCAAGTGTCCCTCGTGGCCCCTCTTCTTTAACGATTAGCCCCATGGACCGAATTACCCTTTCCAGGGTCAGGAAGAAGACCATGATGAGGTAAGCGGCGACGAAGATGGCATTGCCCATGTTGGAGGCAACGCGCCTTGTCACATCTCCTCCCCACGGAAGCGGGTCCTTCCCCAAGTGCTGGACTATACCATAGATGGAGATGGGGATGCTGGTTAGGATGACGATGGTTATGAGGCGTTCCAGTTGCTCCCGGCGTTTGAGGTAGAGCAAAGTCATGAAGAAAATCACGAGGTAAGAGAGGGTGGTGTAGGTGCCTTGGAGGCGCTGGTAGGAACCCCAGAAGCTTATGCGGGGTGAAATAGAAGCGGCAGTGGATATCAGGTAAACTATCGCCAATAGGAAGGTGGGGATGACCAATGGGGTTTCCTTGAGCCATTGGGTGAATGGTTTGCCAAGATGCAAGCCTTCATCGGCCAGCTTTATTAACCAAACCGCTACCATGACCAAAGCGATGGAGCGCAGGATGCTGAGCTTATCGGGTTCAAAGACCCGCTGGGAGTAGATGTTGAAGAAGAGGGGGACGACGGTAGCAGCAATGAGCCACCCGGCTTCCAAAATTTTCTCGCAGACAGCGCCGACTTTGCTCTCTCTCATCCTTTCCTCTCCTTAAACCATCTTATCGTCCTTTCTAACCCTTCCTCCAGTGGAACTTCAGCCTTGAAGCCCAGGATTCTTTCGGCCTTTGAAGTATCGGGGCAGCGCTTTCTGGCCTCCTCAAAATCGGGACCGTAAGCTTCGCTGTAAGGGACGAAAACTATTGGGGATGAGGAAGCAGCTTTTTCCTTCACAAGTTCGGCCAGCTCCAAGATGGAGATTTCCCGGCCATTGCCGATGTTGAAGATTTTTCCGAGGGCTTGAGGCAAAGTGGCGGCTAAGATTGTCCCCTGGACTGTATCGGCGACGTAGGTGAAGGAGCGGGTTTGGGAGCCGTCGCCGTAGACGGTTATGGGCTTCCCTTCCAGAGCTTGGGAGATGAAGCGAGCGATGACGCTTCCGTAGCCTCTCGGGTCAAGGCGAGGGCCATAAGCGTTAAAGTAGCGGACCACGGAGACTTCAAGGCCTAAGCGGTGGTAAGCCAAGGCCATGTGTTCATCCAAGCTTTTGGAAAGGGCATAGCACCACCTGGAAGCCTCCGGCGGGCCGAAAACTCCGTTATCGGTCTCCTTGAGCCGGGACTTACGGCTCTTGCCGTAAACTTCTGATGAGGAGGCTACCAAAACTCTCCGGCGGTAGCGTTGGGCCAAAGCTAAAACCAGCTCTGTCCCCAAGACATTGACCCTTATCGTCCTGAGCGGGTCCTGGAGAACGTAGTATACTCCGACTACGGCTGCCAGGTGGTAAATGAGCTCGCAATCCCGCACAAGGCTTTCCATCAGAGAAGCATCGGTCACATCGCCTCGGACCAAGCGGAAGGATGGATTTGAAAGGTTGTGGGCGATGTTGGCTTCGTTCCCTTGGGAGAAGTCGTCCAAGACTACTACTTCGTGGCCTCGGGCCAAGAGTTCATCCACCAGGTGGGAGCCGATGAAGCCTGCGCCTCCGGTCACCAAAACCCTCAACTTTCTCCCCTCCTTTGAGGCTCGGTGTGGATTACAATCCGGCTTGCAGAAGGGATTTGTTCCCTTATCTTCTTTTCCAGCTCTTCGGCCAACTTGTGGGCCTCTTCCACCGATTTCGTCGGTTCAATGGCCAGGTGGAGGGAGATGTGGTAGTTCTGGCCGTGCTTGTGAATCTGAACATTGTGAACCCCTTCTCCTCCTATCTCGGCGATGACTTTTTCCAAGGCTCTGCGGGTTGCGCGGGGCAAGGCCTGAGGGGAAGCTTCGCTTTCCATTTGCGGCTCTATGTGGGTTACGATGTCAATGTCGGTCCCAAGTTCTTTCGTCAGTTTTTCTTCCAGCTTGGACACGACCTCGTGAGCGTGGGCCAAAGTCCAATGGGCAGGGGCCTCAAGGTGAACTTCCAAGACCCCGCGGTTGCCCTGCTTGTGGAAGCTGAGGCTGTGTGCCCTCATCCCAAATTGGGAGGCAATGGCTTGAGTTTTCTCGTAGAAAGTTTCATCTTGATTGGCCACAGGCTCTGTGTGGACTATCACATCTCCTTGGGGGATGAAGGAAAGGATTGCCTCCTCAACCGCTTGGGCGATTCTGTGGCTTTCTTCCAGGGATGCGCTCCTCTTTATCCCGACCTCAATGTCCACGAAGACTTGGCGGCCGGCGTTCCTGGCCCGCACCTTGTTCACCTTCAATACCCCTGGGACGAGAGCGACCCGTTCCGTAATCTCCTCCTTTAGCCCTTCCGGTGCTCGGTCCATGAGGATGTTCAAAGCCTCTCGGCTCAAGCGTATTCCGGCCACCATTACCATAATCGCTACCACTAAGGCCGCTACAGGGTCAGCCCATTCCATGCCGAATTTGGCGGCTATGAGGCCCAGTAATACCACGAGGGAGCTAAATATGTCGCTCGTGTAATGGAGGGCATCGGCCTGGAGGGCCTGGCTCTGGTGTTTTCTGGCGGTTCGGGTGAGGATGATGCTCAGGGAAGAGGCAACTATGATTGA
>JAPWUT010000127.1 GCA_028275425.1 Anaerolineae bacterium
AGTCCAGCTTTAGGCCGTATTGCTCCAGCATCTTCTCTATGCTCTTGCGGGCCTTTTCCAGCGGGAAGAAGAAATTGCCCTTTAGCCCAAGCACTATGTTTTCCCCAACGGTGTGGGAAGGGATTAGATGGAAGTGTTGGTGGACCATCCCTATGCCCAGGGCTATGGCGTCTTTGGGGGAACGGATGTGGACCCTTCGGCCGTCTATGTAAATTTCGCCCTCGTCGGCCTGGTAAATGCCGTAGAGGATGTTCATCAGGGTTGTCTTTCCGGCCCCGTTTTCCCCAAGGAGGGCGTGAATCTCACCGGGGGCGGCTTCAAAGTTAATGCGATCGTTGGCCAAAACGCCTGGGAACCTTTTAACTATGTTCAGCATTTTGACGGCAGGGGTAGGCTCCATGGGCTTATCCTCCGGCTGGTTTCTTGCTGTAGATGGCTTCTCTGACCTCAGCCATGGTCTTTTCGGCTATGGATTTAGCCCTCTTTCGGCCGTCTTCCAGGACATCCCAAACAAGCGAGGGGTCGGAGGCCAATTCTTGGCGCTTCTGTCGGAACGGGGCGAAGTAATCGCTTATGTTGCGGGAGAGGATTTTCTTGCAATCAACGCAACCTATGCCGGCCGTGCGGCACTCCCTGTCAATCATTTCTACCTCTTTGGGGGAGAAGAATTTGTGGAAGGAGAAGACGTTGCACACCTCAGGGCGGCCGGGGATGTGGCGGTGGGTGCGCTGGGGGTCGGTGACCATCATCATAACCCGTTGGTGGATTTCCTCCGGCGAGGCTGAAATCTCAATGTGGTTGTTGAGGGACTTGCTCATCTTGTTTACTCCGTCAATTCCCAGGACCTTTGGGAAATCGGTGTAGAGGGCCTGCGGTTCCACCAGGACCGGGCCGAACAAGTGGTTGAAGCGGCGCACCACTTCCCTGGTGAACTCCAAGTGGGGGGCTTGGTCTACTCCAACGGGGACTACTTCGGCTTTATACAGGGTTATATCGGCGGCCATGAGGACTGGGTATCCCACGAGGCCGTAGTTTACGTTATCGGGCTGGGCTCGCACTTTTTCCTTGAATGTAGGGAGGCGCAATAGCCAGCCGAGTGGGGTTATGGTGGAGAAATACCAGGCCAGTTCTATCACTTCCGGCACCGAGGATTGCACGAAAATTATGGATTTCTCGGGGTCAACCCCCGCTGCCATCCAGTCCAGGACCATTTCTGCGGTAAGTTCACGGAGGTTTTCAAAGGAAGTGGTCATAGCGTGCAAGTCCACGACGCAATAGATGGTTTCGTAGCCTTGCTCTTGGAGGTTGACGTAGTTCCGGATGGCGCCGAGGTAATTGCCCAGGTGTTGCTTTCCTGTGGGGCGTGCCCCGCTGAAAACCCTTTTCCCACTCATCCTCTCCACCCTCCTCGCTTTTAGCTTTAGTTTACCATAAGAGGGGAAGGGTGACAAGCGTCCGCAAGCTCTCGTAATTGTGCCTTCAAAGCCGGCAAAAACTTTGCGGTTTAAGAATTACAACAGGCTGACCCTCAGCCGGCGTGAGGGGTTCGTGAAATGCGGAACAAACTTGACCAATTTGGTCCTTTATGATATAATGTTACCAAACCAATGAGGGAGGTGGGTAAAATGGCTAAGGCTGATGCTCTTTTCACGGCGCTCAACAAAGGGGAAAAGATAAAAGCCCTGCAGATTTGCTTTGAGGACGCCGGGGATGACCCACAGGAAAGGAAGTTCTGTTGCATTTTGGCCCAGAAAGTAGGGGTTACTCCGGAAAATGCCCCCGAAGATTTGAAGGATGACCTTTCCTCTTGCCCGCTTGTCCTCAATCCCTGAGCTTGTGGGTGGATAGAGGCTTTCCGGGCTCTGAAATGTGAAGCACTTTCCATCCCCGTTGCACAAGGTCATTGGCTATGAAGCGGCGGTGGCAGCGGAACCAAAGTTTCTCCGCGCACATAATGGCAGTTCGCTTGTGGAAGGCAGTAAACTCCAGCTTCTCTAACCCCTCCTGGAACTGGGGGTCTTTAGTATACTCCTCGTAACCGCCGGTCCGATACCCCCCAAGTTCATTCCCAAGCCAAACGTATTCTATGCCTACTGCTTTGAGGGCCTTCTCCAAACTTTCCCGATTGAACTGGGGGTTCAGCCGGGAATAGGGGAAACGCCTAACATCGGCCACGACCTGAATTTTATGGTCCTGCAATAGGGCTATGAACTCTTCCAAAGAACGGTTGGAGTGGCCTACGGTGTAGATTGTGTCCAGCTCCTCTTTCCTTAGGAGCACTGAGACCACTAAGCCGATCCCACAGATAAGGGCCAACCAGAACGGAGCGAATGAGCCCCATTTTCCCCTCAGGAAGCCCCCAGCGCCGGGGGAGAGGGAGCCCAGAAGGCCCGAGACTGTACCGATGATTCCGAGGAAGCTTCCACGGTATTCGGCAGGCGATTGGTGGGTGATGAAGGTGTTGTAAGCTATCCAAGCTAACTGCGAAGAGGCAAAGGAGATTAAAAGCAGGGCCCAGAAGGGTACAGAGGGCTTGGAGTGAACCAAAACCACCATTGAGATGGGGAAAATCAAGGCGCTTACTTTGAGGATTAAAGCATCCCCGTATTGGTCAATAACCTTCCCGGCCACGATGCTGGTAAAAGCCAGGGCGAGGTTGCCTATGGCCATGGCTATGTTTATCTCCGCATCGTTCCAGCCCCACCAGTCTTTGGCGTGAAGGGCAAGGAAAGGCCCCCATATCGTGAGGTTATAAAGCCAGCTTATGAAGACCGAGGCAAAAACTGCGGGAAGGAAAGAGCTTGACAGTAGCTCTTTCCAGGAGGTGCTTTGGCCATGCTTCTGAGGCCTCGGCGGTTCTTCCAAAAGGATAAACCTGAGGACCCCGCATAAAGCCGAGACCAACGCTGAGCCCAGGAAGAGGTAACTGTAATCAACATAATTTATAAGCCAAGCCCCCAATGCTGGCCCTGCTACGTAACCGAGGCCCAAGGCAAACTCAAAGAAGCCAAAGGCGTTCCCCGTGGAATCATCGGGGACCGACTCGGCTATGAGGGCTACAAAGCCGGGGGATTGGATAGCGCTTATCACGTTTATCACTACCAGCAAAGCCAGGGCTTCGTAGAGGGAGTTAGAAATTGCCAATAGTGCGTAGAAGGGGGAAAAAAGCAGGGTGGGCAAAGCCACGGCCACCTTACGGCCCAAGCGGTCGGCTACAAGGCCCCCCAGAAATTGGGTTGCGGCAAAGCTGGCGGTCATCAAAGTAAAAGCGAAACCTACCTGGGCATCCTCTGCCCCAAGCTTCCTCAGATAAAGGGGCAGAATGGGAAGCCAGGTAGTAGTTCCTGTAGCCATAAGAAAAGCCGTAGCCGAAAGGACCCAAAGGTTACTTGAAAGGTGCTTTCTGGACCCCATACACAACCATATTATCACTTCCGGCCTTAAGCGTCAAGCTGCAGCCTGTGGAATAGAGAGGAGTGAAGGCTGGGTCCTGGGTAAGCTCAGGATACCACGAGGGAAAGGTGACTAAATAATCGGCCCCACGGCTCAGGATGAACTCCTTTAGCTTCTTTTCATCTCGGATGAAGGGGATGACCTCTGGGCTGACAAGCCCTGCCAAATCCAGTATATCCCTGCCCGAAAAATACCCAATTGCCCCTATATCGTGCGCAGCAATCAAGGAACCGGTAGGAGTGTTTTCGGAAATCCATTTGGCTACATTCACCATCTCGCACTGGATTATGCCTACATCGGTAGCGTAGGCCTTGGCTCCCAGGAAGAGGAAGGCCAAGAGTAGAAGCAGGGTGGATATTGCCCAGGCTTTGGCCAGAAACCGGGGCATCCTTTTCCAAAGTTCAATGGTTCCGGGCACTCCTAAGGCTATGAGGATTGGGATTACAGGCATTGCGTAGCGTCCGTGCTGGTAGCCAACAGGAAGGCGGAGGGCATAGGCTAAAGGGTGAAGGAAAAGCCAAAGTAGAGGGATGGCTTTGAAAGCTTTGCCTTCGGAACTGAGCGCTTTTTTGGCCCCGGCCAAAAGGCCGGGCAGAAGGAGGATCTGGGCTCCCACAAAGGTGGGGAAGACCACTCGCCAGAACCTTGCCCAAACCGGCAACCTTTCAACAAGCTCCCGATACTCTGCAGCCTTGGCGTAGAAGGTGTTAGGGAAGGGGTTGCCAGAGAGGTGGAAATTGAAAGCGCCGTAAGCTCCCAAGCATAAAACCATTCCTCCGGCGAAAGCCAGGGCTTTCAAAGGGCTTTTAGAGGAAGAAGCCAGGAGAAGGAGAGCCCCCAAGAGCAACCCCTCTGGCCTGACGAGGCATAGAAGCCCGAGGATTATGCCCATTGCGGCCATGCGAAAGTAAGAGCGGCCCTGAAACGGCCAGCCCGCAAGGAAAAGTGTGAGGGGAAGGAGGGAAATGAAAGTGAAGAGAGGGATTTCCATCCCGGAAACGGAAGCCCAAGCCATGTGCCATTCCAGGGCGCAGAAGCATGCTGCAAGGAAAGCCTCTTCCTTTTCCCATCCCAAGTGATAGACAAGCCTGCCCACTGCCCAGGCCGTTGCCCCGAAGAAGGCGATGCCCAAAGCGAAGGTCCAGGCCTTAAAGTCAATGCCCGCAAAGTAAGCAAGGCTCAGGAGCAAAGTCCAGAGGGGGGAAGTTGAACCCGCGCTGGGGTGGCCAGGGACGTATGCCCACTCCCGGTAACGGGCGAGGTTTCGGGCGTAGGTCTGATGTATCCAGGCGTCATCCAAAGGGAAACCGAGCTCGCCTGTGCTCAAGGTGTAGAGGATGAAGAGGGAAGAAGAAACAAGAGCGAGGAGCCAAGGAATTAAAATTTTTGCTTTTCGGCTCATTGCTTATCCCCCGCTTTATTGACTCCGCACCTTTTTCCATGCTACAATGATAACGCACAAACCAAAGCCTGTAAAGCCGGCAAAGTAATGGGCATGCTGGTCTTAGGATTGCGTTACCTTCTCCTTAGCCTGCTTCTATTGACCGTGGGGGTGGTTTTGCTGGCCCTCTGGCTGGACCGTCGCCGCGCCGAGCGGCGGGCCGCAGAAACATTCGCCGACCCCGCCCTGCATGCCGTCTTGGAGCGCGCCCCTTTCGGCTGGATGGTCCTGGAAAGTGCGGAGCGGTACGTCTACGCTAACGAGTACGCTCGCCGTCTGCTGGACCTGCCAGCCTCCTCCGGCCCTATCCCAGCTGTAGAGTGGGGCTTCTACTTGGATGACGACCGCGCTGACATCCGCTTGGGCCGAGCTCCTGAGGGCCGCTACCGTGTCCTTCGCCTCCCATCGGGAAAGGTCGCTCGCTGGTGGCTGATGTCCGGCCAGCGGTGGGATTACCTTTTCCTGCTGGACGTTACCGCCCAATACGAAGCTGAAGAG
>JAPWUT010000128.1 GCA_028275425.1 Anaerolineae bacterium
GCGGAGAAGGAGCTGAGAAAATCTCAAAAAAGGCGCCTTAGGAACATGTACTATCGCTCCAGGGCCCGCACTTTCGTCAAGAAGGTGCGCAAGCTTTTGGCCGAAGGGAAAATTGAAGAAGCTAAGGAAGCACTCAGGCTTGCCATAAGTGCCCTGGACAAAGCAGCCGAAAAGGGCGTCATCCACAAAAACAATGCGGCCAGGCGTAAATCCCGCCTGATGAAGTTGTTTAATTCCTACGTGGCAAAGGCGGCCGCTTAAATCCAGCCAGAAATTACCGTTCGCGCCCCGAGGGTTAGGCCCGAGGGGCTAATTTTTTGCTATGATGGAAAAGCCTTTGGTTTTAAGCTTGGAAGACCCAAGATGCCTGGACCCCTCATTAGTGGGGTTCAAGGCTTCTAACCTGGCCAGGGCTTTGAAGGAGGGATTCCCCGTCCCGCCAGGCTTTTGCCTTACTACTTTCGCCTCCCGGCTCTTAAGGGAGAACAGGGAATTGCCACAGCTCAAGAAAGAAATAGAAAAGCACCTCCAAAGCCTGCCCCCAGGCCAATTGGCCGTCCGCTCCTCCGCTACGGTGGAGGATTCCAACTCTCTCTCCTTCGCTGGCCAGGCTTCCACTTTCCTCAACGTCCCCCCCGAACGTTTGGACGAAGCAATCACAAATTGCCTCGCTTCTCTGAATAATCCCCAGGCCTTGAGCTACCGCACTTTCCATAATTTGCCAACTGGGGAGATGGCCATCCTCATCCAGTTGATGGTCCCGGCCGAAAAAGCAGGGGTAGCTTTTACCCGCGACCCTGTCACAGGGGAAGAGGTTGTGGTTATAGAAGCGGTGGAAGGGCTTGGAGAAGCTCTGGTAAGTGGTGCAGCACAGCCGGAGCGGTATCAAATCGGGAAAGGGGAAGAACCACAGGGAGGGAAAATCTTATCGGCCCAAGAAGTAAAAGCGGTAGCGGAAATGGCTTTGGCCTTGGAAAGGACGTTTGGTTCCCCTCAGGATGTGGAGTGGTGCTACAAAGGGGGCGAGCTTTTCTTGCTTCAGTCAAGGCCGCTTACAGTTGAAGGGTCGCTCCGCCGGAAAGCTTGGCTGTTCTTCACGGAGCCTGGGGGGGAAGAAACCTGGACCAGCGGTTTCTTCAACGAGCGTTTTTCCGAGCCGTTATCCCCGCTCGGTTGGAGCATCATAAAACCGTTAGTGGAAGAGCTGGCTTTCCGTGACCCCTTGCGCTACATGGGCTTTCGGGATGCGGAAAAGCTGAGGGCAACGCGCCTCTACTTCGGGCGGCCCTACGTTAACTTGGCCATTTTTCAGCGGATTTACAGGCCTTTCCCCGATTTCTTACTGCCGGAAGGGGCAAGAGGTTACTTTCCCGATGGAAACGCCGGGCTGCGCAAAGCAATCCCCTTACCCCTCCTTTTCCCGATTTCCTTGCTGCGCTACTTCTTTCGCGATCCCCTGAACTGGTCGCCGTTGAACTGGTGGGTTTGGAAGCGCTACACTTCGCTCCATCGGGCCCAATTGCAATCTTTACGCTCAGCTTTGGATTCCACTGATAACCCGGCTGAGTTGTGGTCTCTCATGGAAAAAGCGCAGGCTCTGAACCGCCGGCTTCTCTCCATTCACCGTTGGAGCCTCACCTGGGCCGACATAAGCTATGGCCTCCTCAAGCTTTTCCTCAGGTTCTGGCTAAAGCCGCGGGAAGCCACCAAAGTCGCTTCGGAGCTTCTTTCCGGCTTGGGCACAAAAACGGCCGATATGGGTCAAGCCCTCCGGGAATTGCTTCACAGCCCTGAGCAGGAAAGGGCATTGAGGGATTTCCTCAGAGTCCACGGGCATCGCTCCTTCTCTCTGGACATTTACCGGCCCACTTTTGCCGAGGAGCCTGAGCAAGTGCTCAAGCTGGCCTCTTCCCTTGAACCCAGGCGCGAAAGCGGAAGGGCCAAGCCACTGGTTTTCCGTGACCCCTTCAGGGGGGTCCTTCTGGCTCTGCTTTTGGCTTTGGCCAAGCCTTACGCCCTCTTGAGGGAAGAGCAGCGCTTCTATTGGCAGGAAATCCTGGCCTTTATGCGCCAAACGACGTTGAAAATCGGCAAGGTGCTGGAGAATCAGGGCAAGCTTAGCGATGGCTCCCTTGTCTTCTTCTTAACCTGGGGCGAGCTTAGAGAAGCCTGCCTTGGCAAGCCCGTCCCCTTACCTCTGGCCCAAGCCCGGCGCGCAGTCTTCAGAGAATTGGAGGAGGCAGACCCGGCAGCAGTTTACCCTCTCTTCCTCCAGGGGGATAAGCCTATGGGGGAAAAAGCGGCGTGGGAGGGAATACCGGTAAGCCCGGGGATAGCTTCGGGGCCGGCTAAGGTCGTTTTAACCCCCTCTGGGCTGGATAAAGTTCAGCCGGGCGATATCTTAGTGGTTAGGGCAATAGACCCTGGTTGGACGGTAGTTTTTGGGAAGATAAAGGGGCTGGTAATGGAGGTTGGTGGGCAGCTTTCCCACGGGGCCGTAGTTGCCAGGGAATACAACATCCCGGCCGTAACAGGTGTAAAGGGGGCTACGTCAAACCTAAGGGATGGGCAAGAGGTGATTGTAGATGGTTACACTGGCAGGGTAATTCCACAATAAAATGGGTGAATTGCCTTTTGCCCACCCCCGTTGGCTTAGGTTTTGCCGACGTTTTGGGGCCCACTCGTGGGCGGGTTTCGTGGAGGGACACCCCCCAACGGTCCCCCGCCATGGGGGCTTCGCCCCCCCTGGACCCCCCCCCGATTGCCCACCCCCGTGGGCTGGGGGTTTGCCAGCGTTTTGGGCCCCACTCGTGGCGGGGTTGCTAATGTGGGCAACTCGCCCCCTCTTTAAAAACTTTGGGGGGACACCCCCCACGGCCCCCTGCCAGGGGGCCTTGCCCCCTTGGATCCCCCCTATTGCCCACCCCCGTTGGCTTAGGGTTTACCGGCGTATTGGGTCCCACTCGTGGGCGGGTTGCTAATGTGGGCAACTCGCCCCCTCTTTAAAAACTCTGGGGGGACACCCCCCAACCCCCCCGCCATGGGGGCTTGCGCCCCCTGGACCCCCTATTTGCCCACCCCCGTGGGCTTAGGGTTTGCCAGGGTTTTGGGCCCCACTCGTGGGCGGGGTTTCGTGGAGGGACACCCCCCAACGGTCCCCTGCCATGGGGGCTTCGCCCCCTGGACCCCCGCTTTAATTAAGGTCGGCGTAGGGCCGACCTCTGTCAAAGAGGCTGACTTCAGGCAGCATAAAAGGGGTTTTGGTTGCGCCTCACTCTGTTCCGTGGTATAATAACAGCGGAAAAAATCGGGCCCTTTAAAAAGTTAGACCGCTGCTGCTCCCCAAGGGCTTTTGGCCTTTTCTCCTCCCTTTTATCCTCCAGGCCAAGGGCCTTTCCCCCAAGAGGTTCGGGGAGAAGATTCCCCCAGCAAGAAGCCTTAATGCTTAAGTCCTAACTCCCCAAAGGAGGGGAAGAGATGGCAATTGAAAAGGAAAAGCTCCTGTGGATGTACGAGAAGATGCGCACCATCCGCGCCTTTGAGGAGAAGGTGGCAGAGCTCTTTGCCGCCGGAAAGATACCCGGCTTCGTCCACCTATACATCGGCGAGGAAGCAGTGGCAGTGGGTGTGTGCGCAAACCTCCGAGATGATGACTACATCACCAGCACCCACCGCGGGCACGGCCATCTTATCGCCAAAGGAGGAGACCTCAAACTCATGATGGCCGAGCTTTTCGGGAAGAAGACTGGCTACTGCAAGGGGAAGGGCGGCTCCATGCACATCGCTGACCTGGACCTTGGTATCCTGGGGGCCAACGGGATTGTAGGCGGGGGATTGCCCATCGCTGCCGGCGCAGCCTTGGCCGCTAAATACCAAGGGACCGACCGGGTTGTAGCCTGTTTCTTCGGGGATGGAGCGGCCAACCAGGGCACATTCCACGAGGCCCTCAACATGGCCTCTATCTGGAACCTCCCGGTAATCTTCGTGTGCGAGAACAACCATTATGCTATCTCCCTCCACCAGCACAAGCACATGCATGTAACCGATATCGCTGAGAGGGCCAAAGCCTACGACATCCCCGGAGTAGTGGTGGACGGAAACGATGTCATCGCCGTCTACGAAGCAGCTGAGGCCGCAGTCAAGAGGGCCAGGGCAGGGGAAGGCCCCACCCTCATTGAGTGCAAGACTTACCGCCACCGTGGCCACTTTGAAGGCGACCCCATGGTCTACAGGCCCAAAGAGGAAGCCGAAGAGTGGAGGAAGAGGGACCCAATACCCCGCTTTGAGGCCAAGCTCCTGGAGATGGGAATCCTGACCCCTGCGGATATAGCCAGAATCCAGGAAGAAATCAAGGCCAAAGTGGAAGAAGCTGTCCGCTTCGCCGAAGAGAGCCCTTACCCTGAGCCAGCAGAAGTCCTCCAAGACGTTTATACGGAATGAAAGGAGGCTGAGATGAGGAAACTTACCTTTGCTCAAGCCTTGAACGAGGCCCTCAGGCAAGAGATGAGGCGTGACCCCACAATCTACGTAGCCGGAGAAGATGTGGGAAAATATGGAGGCATCTTCGGGGTCACAGCCGGCCTCTTGGAGGAATTTGGAGAAGAGAGGGTAAGGGATACCCCCATCACCGAAAGCGCCATCATAGGGTCGGCAGTGGGGGCAGCGGCAGCGGGGCTTCGCCCTGTGGTGGAGATAATGTTCATTGATTTCATCGGGGTGGCTCTGGACCAGCTATTCAACCAAGCTGCCAAGATGAAATACATGTTCGGTGGGAAAGCCAAGCTCCCCATAGTGGTCAGGACCACCTGTGGGGCAGGGATGAGCGCTGCCGCCCAGCACTCCCAGAGCCTTGAAGCTTGGTTCATGCACATCCCTGGCCTCAAAGTTGTGGCCCCGTCCACCCCGTACGATGCCAAAGGTCTTCTCATCTCCTCCATAAGGGACGATAACCCGGTCCTCTTCATTGAGCACAAGATGCTCTATGGCATTGAGGGCGAAGTCCCAGAAGAGCCTTACACCATCCCCCTGGGCGTTGCTGACATCAAGAGGGAGGGGAAAGATGTGACAGTGGTAGCCACAATGGCCATGGTCCACAAAGCCCTTGAAGCAGCCGAGGACCTGGCCAAAGAAGGGATAGAGGTAGAAGTGGTTGACCTCCGCACCCTCTCCCCGCTGGACAAAGAAACCATCATTAACTCGGTCAAGAAGACCCACCGCCTGGTAATCGTACATGAGGCAGTCAAGCAAGCAGGGCCCGGGGCTGAGATTGCGGCCACAGTGGCTGAGGAAGCCTTTGAATACCTTGACGCTCCCATCAAGCGCGTAGCTGCTCC
>JAPWUT010000129.1 GCA_028275425.1 Anaerolineae bacterium
ACTTCATTCCCCCAAGCCTGCCTCAAAATGGGAGGAACTTCCAAGGGCCGCACTGCCATCTCTACCTCCTTAGCTTTGCTTACCGGACAAATTGAGCTATGGCCAAAAGGGCGCTAATCACTGTCCCAATGACCACAAGTGCGCCTATGAACCAGCGGGTCTGCACCACCATCTGGTGGTACATCTGGTCAAAGCGCTCGTTCATGCGGTCAAACCGCTCATTCATCTCTTTGCGCAGTTCGCTTATCTCCCCCCGCAATTCCTGGACATCAGCCTTAAGGTCGGCCATGTCATGTTCAAGTATGTCCAGGCGGGAGAGGATTTGGCGGTATTCATCCCGCGAAATCGCCCTCTCCTCCAGAACGCTTGTAAGCCAGACAGCGAAAGCATCCGCGGCCTCATCACCCCAAGCGCGCCGCAAGACTGCAGGAACTTCCAATTGCCTCACTACCATTGTTACCCCCTCAGCTTGATTATACCCCAAAATTTCTACTTGCGCCATTTCAGCTTTGGCGTCTTAGGAGCTAAATCCGAGCAATTCGGGGAGCGAATTCTCTTTTCCATCCCGCCCACAATTCCCAAAGCGAACCAGAAGGCCACAGCGGGCTTTGAACCCAAGGCTAAGGCGTCTGTCATCCCGTAAGCATGTAGGGCGATGAGGCTGCAAGCTAAGCCCAAAGCCATTGCTCTCTCCCACCTATTACCTTTTACCGCAACCTGCCAGCACACCGCAAGCGCAATCATCAGAAGCGCCAGATACGCCACCAACCCCGGAATCCCCAGGTCCAGCGCCGTCTGGAGGAAAATGTTGTGGGCGTGGGCGATGTCAGAATCAGGGGGACGGTGAAGAGCGGGTAGAGAACCGGCACGACCCGGCGGAAGGCCCCTAGCCCGCAGCCGGTGAAAGGGAAATCCTGGATGGCGTAGAGGGCCCGGTTCCAGATTTCCACCCGTCCCTCCAGCGTGATAGCCCCCACCACCTCCTCCACCGGACTGGCACTCTCTTTCCCGAAGAGGCTCTCCCCCAGTTGTTGCGGGCCCAGGCGCAGAACCAACGCTCCCACTGCCAGCATCGCCAGCACGGGGAGCGAACCGCCCAGCCCGCGGGCCCAACGGCGGCGGGAGGTAAGGCCGGCCAGGGAGACCAGGGCCAGAATTCCCCCCGCCCCACCGATCCAGCCGCTGCGGGATTGGGTGAGGAGAAGGGTGCCAGCCACCAGACCAAAGAAAAGGAGGCTCCCCACCAGCCCGAACAGAGGGCCGATAATCGCCCGGCGGGAGAAGCGCCAACTGAAGACCAGGGCCAGAGATAGCGGCAAATAAAGGGCAAGAGCGCCTGCCAATTGGTTGGGGCTCACCGCATCTGCTTGAGATTCAGGCAGGCCCTGAATCAGCCAGGGGATGTGCCGGGTCAGCGTGTATAGAGGGCCCACTTTGGCTGACCAGCGGGCCCCCAATACCCCAACCACCAAGATGGCCAATCCAAGCAAACAGAAGAGCACCAGTGCCAGGTTCAGGCGGCGCGGAGAGTCAACAGCCAAAGCCACCGCCCGAAATACAGCCAATCCCAGCACCAGCCCGGCTGCCTTCGGCAGGGTCAGCTCCGGCACCGCCGAAGCCCATATTCCCACCGGGACCATCAGGGCAAAGAGCAAAAGCGCGCCGTTGAAGGGGGTGACCGGCCAGGGCTCGCCTCGCACCGCCCAGCGCAGGAGCCACCAGACCCCCAGCACGGCCAGTGCGGTTGCCGTCCAGCGGGGGCGGACGGTGGGAAACATCAAGAACGGCGCCGCCGCGCCCGCCATCAGCCACTCCAGACTCAAGATGCGGCGAATACTTTCCTTTAGCCTCATAGTGCAGCGGATGAGGTCTTGGACGCTCAAAGTGGCCCGCCGGCTGCTTGCAAGGGGATGAAGTGGAGGAGGCGTTTCCCTGTCGCGGCGTGTCTACTGATGATACACATCCTGATCGGCCAGGAACTTCACCGCACCCTCACATGGATCTCCTCGGCCCGAACTATCTCGGCCGCGTACTAAACGCAGGCTTTCACATCCTCGATCTCTAAGTCGGGATAGTATTTTTCCACGATTTCCTGGAAAGAGATCCCTTCCTGAATCAGGCCGAGGACCTCCTCCACGGGGATACGGGTGCCAGCCACACAAGGCTTCCCGAAATGCACCTTCGGATCGATGACGATTCGTTCCCGATAATCCTTTGCGCCTTGCATCTTCTCCTCCTCACGTCTCAGTATGATGGGGATGTCGAGCCGGACCCGCATCCGAGGATCACCGCGTATCCGGGCTTCACCACCGGGCCAGCGAAGGTGATGTAGGCCCGCTCTACTTTCTTCTCCCGTAGCTCCCGATGGAGTTCCCTCCGGTCGGGGTTATGGGCAAGCAATTGGCCCCATAGTTCCCCCGTCGGTGTTTCCTCGGTAACCAGGAAAGCCAGCCACTGACCGGCATACCGTTGCTTTGCCTGTTCCAGACTTATCTTTTCCACACCTCATCTGCTCCTGGGTGCCCGGCTCCTTCTACACTGACCTCTTGCCTCATTGCCTTAGAAACGATCAGTTCGCTATAAAGCTTAGGAAGTAGGTTAAATTTGCCGATACGCGCCCGACTGATCAGCGGGGAAGCGTTGCTGACGATACTCTTAGACGTCCAAGTTCTCTCGGCGTGGATAGCTCCTCTTCATAGTCTTCGGGATAGTAGTGGACAAGGATCCCCCTACTGCCCAGCAATTGTTGGAAGGCCCAAACGGTCATGCCCGCCATTTCACGAGCCTTGCCAAAAAAGAGCTTGCCCAGCTGAAAGAGATGAATAGCCAACTCGCATTTTATCTCCTGCGGGGCCATCCGCATAAGGTCTCGCCGGAGGAGGGTCACGGACCACGCCTTGGGCGTTCCCGCGAGGGGGTCCAGCCGTTATCCAGGACCCGGCGGCCGATGAACCCCGCACCGCCGGTGATTAGAACCCGCATCATGGCCTCTCCATAAACTGTTCAGCGAGCCCTTTCGGAGCCCGCTGAACCTCCAGCCTTTCCAACCCCCTCATGCCCGCCCACGCAAGGTGAGCGTGTCCACCACGGTTTTCAGAAGGATCACCAAATCCAGCCAGGGCGACCAGTGCTTGATGTAGTAGAGATCATACTGCAATCGGAGAAGCGCGTCCTCTTTGGAGGACGCGTAGCCGTATTTGACCAGGGCCCAGCCGGCCATGCCGGGCTTGACGGCATGACGGACCCGGTAGAAGGGAATCTCCTTCGCCAGTTCCTCCACGAACTCCGGTCGCTCCGGCCGCGGGCCCACCGCGCTCATTTCTCCCTTAAGGATATTGAGGAACTGGGGGAATTCGTCCACGTGGGTCCGGCGCAGGATGCGCCCCACCCGGGTGACCCGGGGGTCGTTCTCCTGGGCCCAGACCGCCCGCCCCTTCTCCGCATCGGGCACCATGGAACGGAATTTGTAGACCCTGAAGACGCGCCCCCTTTCCCCGACCCGCTCCTGGGTGTAGAAGATCGGGCCCGGGGAGTCCAGGTAGATGGCCAGGGCGATGAGAGGGAAGAAGGGGGCCATCAGGAGGAGGCCCAGGGAGGCCAGGACGATGTCCATGGCCCGCTTGATCATGCGGTTGAACGTCCGAGTGAGGGGGTGACTGATGGGCATGGCCACGTACCAGTTGCTGCCCACGTGCTCCACCGGCACCCGGCCGGTCAGTTGCTCGTAGAGGACGGGCATCGGGACGATCTCCACCCCCAGCTCCAGGCAATCCATCAGGATCTGCAACAGCTCGCCGTTCAACTCATGGGTAATGGCCAGGATGAGGGTGTCCACCCGATGCTGACGGATCAGCTCCGGGAGGGCGTAGCGGTTGCCGAGCACGAAAACAGAAAATGGAGGATGGAAGTCGGAAGGCGGATTTTTCCCCTCCCCCGTCCAAGCTCCCCCTTCCGTCTTCCCTTTTCCGATTTCCACCTTCTTCCCTTGCTTTTCCGGGTCATCGTCCACGAAGCCCACCACCTGGTATGTTCCGTCCCCATACTCGGCCAGGACCTCGGCGATGGCGCGGCCGGCCCAGCCGGCGCCGATGATGAGGGCGCGCCGGCAGAGTGCTGGCTGGTTCAGGACCACCCGGTAGAGCCCCCGGCCGGCCAGAAGTGCACCAATTGTGATGAGGGGAAAGGCCAACAGAGAGGAGCGGGAGGTAGGCAAGGGAGGGGTAATGTATGGAATGAGAAGGTAAACCCCCACGGTGATCAGGCCGGCCTTGAGGACGGCCTGCGCGGAGGAGGAGAACCGCCCGACCACGCGGGGGTCGTAGGCGTCAAAGGTGTGGGCGATGAGCAGCCAGAGCAGGCTCAGGAGGAGGAACCAGAGGGGATGCTGGAGCACGAGGCTCCCATCCAGCCCATATCCGGGCCGCAGGGCCAGGGTCAGGAGCAGCGTGCCGTTCACGGCCAGCAGGTCCAGCGCCATCAGGACCAACCGCCGCTCGGAGAAGGGAAGTGGGAAAAGGGCACGTTGTTGGAGAGCAGTGGCCTGTTGCTGAGCTTGGGTCCGCATTGCCCCTTGCCTCACTCGGATTTCCTAGTTGTACTCAATAATTCCGTGTACAGACCAAGATACTGCTCCACAACTCGCTCCACTGCAAAATGCTGGACCACACGCGCCCGGCCGGCCTGCCCCATCCGCCGGCGCAAGGCGGGGTCCTCCACCAGTTTCTGGATTGCCCGAACCAGTTCATCCACGTTCCGGGGCGCTACCAGGAACCCGGTCTCTCCGGCGACGACGGCCTCCCGGCACCCCGGCACATCCGTCGCCACCACCGGCAATCCCATCGCCATCGCTTCCAGCACCGTAACGGGTACTCCCTCTCTATAATAAGAAGGAAGCACAAAAATATCCGTTATAGCCAGCCAGGGGATGACATCGTTCTGCCACCCAGGGGCCAGAACGAGGCCTCGCCGGACGTAGGCCTCGATTTCCTCCCAGGTCAGCGAGTCTAAGTTCCCGGGATCGGGCTCGCCGATCAGCACGAAGCGGGCCTTCCCGTTCAGGCGCTCTGCTGCCTGCAAGAATTCCCGAACCCCTTTGGGGGCGATCAGCCGCGCGATCATCGTCACCACAACCGTCTCGGGCGGGAGGCCCTGCTCCCGGCGCAGCCTCTGACGTTCCTCCGGGGAGAAACGATTAGGCGAGAATGCCTTAACATCTATGCCTGCGCTCACGATCAGCCGGGCCTGCTCCGGGCGGCAAAGTTTCTGGCTCAGGTAGTAACTCTGGTCATCCGGATTCAGAAAGATAATTGCATCCGCCGCCCGC
>JAPWUT010000130.1 GCA_028275425.1 Anaerolineae bacterium
CTGAAAGTTCTGCCAATTGCTTAGAAGCTTCCTTGACCGAAAGGCCTTCCCTCAGGAGGTTCTTCAGGCTTTCTTTGACCGTTTCCTCATCCCAGCGCTCCTCTTCCATCCCGCCTATGACCAGAGTACACTCCCCGAGGGGTGGGTTTTCGGCAAAGTGCTCCAGGGCCCCTCGGATTGTACCACGCCATATCTCTTCGTGGAGTTTGGTAAGCTCCCTGGCTACGGCTATAGGGCGGTCGCCCAAGTATTCAAGGAGCTCTTCCAGGCATTCCAGCAGGCGGTGAGGAGCTTCAAAAAGGACTATGGTGCAGGGTTGGCGGCTGGCCCATTCCAGGATTTCCTTGCGCTTGGAGGGGGTCCTGGGCAAAAAGCCAAGGTAGATAAAATTATGGGTTGGGAGGCCGGAGACCACCAAAGCCGTGACCAAGGCCGAAGGGCCAGGCACCGGCACTATGTTTATCCCTTCCTCAATTGCCGCCTTTATCAGGGAATAGCCGGGGTCCGAAAGCCCAGGCATTCCCGCATCGGAAATGAGGGCAACATCGCCCTTTTGCAAGGCCTTGATTAGCTCCTTTACCCTGCCCTTGCCGCTGTACTCGTGATAGCTTACCACCGGCTTCTTTATCCCGTAATGTTCCAGAAGCTTGCGTGCTCTCCTTGTATCCTCTGCTGCGATTAGGCTGACTTCCCCAAGGATTCGCAAGGCCCTTAAGGTTATATCCTCCAAATTCCCGATTGGAGTCCCAACCACATATAGTGTGCCCAACTTTCCTCCCCTATTTGCCCAGGATTATCCGCTTGAGCACTTCTTTGCTCTGAGGTGAAGTTACTGCCAGGATTTCGTCCCCGGCCATAAGGGTCGTATCGCCGTAAGGGACTATGGTTTGGTCATCCCGCACTACCATCACTACTAAGGCATCGTCGGGGATGCCTAATTCGCGGATTCGCTTCCCATCAGCGGGAGAGCCGGGAGCTATCCTTCCTTCCACAAGCTCTATCCCTCCTCTCTTGAGGGCGAGGAGATGGACAAGGGAAGGGATGGGGAGGGCACGCTGGATTTGGGCTTCTATGACTTCGGTTGTGGATACGGTAACATCCACCCCAAGGTGGGCAAAAATTTTGGCATTGCGCGGGTTGTTAATCCGGGCTATAGTCCTTGGGACGCCGAACTTCTGCTTGGCTAAGAGGCAGATAACCAAATTGTCCTCATCGTCTCCGGTCACGGCTATGACCGCATCGGCCCTATTTAGGCCGATTTGCTCAAAGGTTGAGGAATCGCACCCATCTCCAAGCCAGACGTGGTCTGCCCCCAGCTCATCTATGAGGAAATTGGCCCGATTGGGGTTCTTTTCCACCACCAGGATTTCGTGCCCGCTCTCTAACAGAGACTTGCCCAGGTAATAGCCTACCTTTCCTCCGCCGACGATAATGATGTACATAGCAATCCCTCCGCGCATTTTCTTATGGCTTCAGCAGCCAAAGTTATCGGCGAGATGACATTGAGACCCAAGCTTCGGAAAATCTCGGCCTTTTTAGGGTCATCCAAGCGAGTTATTACGTTCTTGATTTTGAAAATCTCCTTCGCCACATAAGAGGCCATTATGTTCGTGTTATCGTATCCTGTGGCGGCAATGAAGATGTCCACTTGCTCAATCCCAGCCCGGCGAAGGACTTCTTCATCTATCCCTTTCCCTACAACTGTTTCCCCTTGGAAATCGGGCCCCAGCGAGGCCAGAGCCTCTTTGTCTACATCCACAACGGTAACGGAATGCCCTTCCCGGCTGAAGGAGAGGGCGAGGTAGGAGCCCAATCGCCCGCATCCCACAATCAAAATCTTCATTTTGCTCCCTCCTCCAAAATTTCTACCTTTAAGCCTTTGGATTTAAGCCACTCAATGCCCCTGGCTATTTCCTCCCTTTGCCCTTCCAGGTCCACCTCTAACCAGGCCAATTCTTCCTTTACTTCCGCTTTGCGGATGTTTACGATGAAGGAGAACTCCCGGATTAGGCTCCAGATTATAGGCTTGTCCACAAGTTCTGGAGGGTATATCAGCTTGACCTTTGCCTTTGCCATTTTTACCCTCCTACAGGGATTTTGGAGATTATCACTTCGCAATTAGCCCGCCTGAGGACTTCCCGGACCGTCCTGCCGATGCCTTCGCCGTATGAGGTTTTCTTGAGCCCTATGCCCATAACGATTTGGTCCACTGCGCTCTGCTTGGCCAAGCTGAGGATTCCCTCGGAAGCAGAGCGGTGGCGGATTAAGTGGACTTCGGGCTTGAAGCCGTGCTGGAGGGCGATGAAGCTGGCGGTTTCCAGGGCTTTCTTCCCCTTCTTCTCCAGTTCAGGCAAAGGGGCATCAAGAGGGACGGTGTAAGGCACTTCAATCACGTGCAATAGGATTATGTGGGCATTCTGCCTTTCCCCAAGCCGGCAAGCCAGCTCCACTGCCCTTTCAGAGTAAACCCCCTCAATGATGGGGACCAAGATTCGGCGAACGGCCTCTACGGAGTAGATGGCCTTGACTACCTCGGGAGGAGCAGGCTTAGGTAGCCTCAGCATCCAAGTGATGACTACCAGTAGGATTACTACGAAGGAGAAAGCGATGGCCACTCCCAAAGGGTGTCCCATATTGTCCTCCTGCCTTTATGGCTTAACTCGCCAACTGCGCCACCGGTTTATCCCGTAAGCAATCATGAGGCTTCCTAAGAGGATAGGTTGCCAAAGGGCACTTAAGGCCAAGCCCTTTTCGGCAACAACCAGAGCGCTGCGCACAATGATAGTTACCCCCAAAAGCATGATTACGAAACCTAAGCCGAGCCTGATTTTACTCATTGCACTGCTATCCCCTTCCTGGCCAATTCCCACTTGAGCTTTTCCAAGCTCTCCACTTCTCCGGCTTCTTCAAAGATGCGCAGCTGCTCTTTGTTCCAATCCCTGGGCAGGCTGCGGAAAACCGGCTTACCACTACGGACACGGTACCACGCGTAGTAGATTACCCAAACCAAAACCCACAATGGCCCCACAACCCGAGCTATGGCGTGGGTCAAAAGCACAATTATTACCATAGTTCCTGTGCCTATAATCGCCAAAATTCCGGGGATGGGTATTTCTATGCCTTTCAATCGGATGTTGAACGGTACCCGATAAGCTCGGGGGATATGGGGCTCTTTTACCCTCAAAGCCACTAAGGACAGAGAGGCTAAGAAGTAAGCCAGCATAGCTCCAAAGGCGTACATGTTAGCCATGGTATCCATAGCCTTGCGCCCGCTTAGGAAAGCGAAGAGGGCTTCGGCAGCAGCCACCCCGGAGAAAAGCATTATAGCTCGGATAGGGGTATGGAAGCGGGGGTGTACGGCTGAGAGCCCTTCACCGATTAGGCCAGCTTCGGCCATGCCGTAAGCTAAACGGCTTGCCCCCATGATTCCAGTGTTAGCGGAGATGAGGACAATGGTGGCAGCCAAAATGGCGGCCGCTGGCCCGGCCAGGAATCCGACAAAAGGCAATTTGCTGGCCAAAAGGGCCACAGGGTCACCCTCTCTGGAAGCTATATCCTGCCAAGGAAGTATCCCCAAAGCTACTGTAGGGAAGGCTAAGGCAAACATAAGAACAACGATTATAAGGGCCATAGAAGTGCGAGGAACAACAGCCGTTGGCCGTTTCGTCTCTTCCGCCGCTTGAGAAACCGATTCCAAACCCACATAGGAGATTACGGCTATGGAGATGCCGTAAAGGAACTTTTCAACCGTGGGGAACTGGGTACGCCATTGATGTAGGAGGAATTCCGGCCTCCAAGCAAAGGCAAAGCCGATAAAGATGATTGAGGTCTCCATAATCATGTCCAAGGCGCCCAATAATTCGTTGAGGAGGGAGGACTCTCGGATGCCTTTTATGTTTAAGAAAGCCAGAATCGTGATGAGGAGGAAAGTTTCGGCCATCCAGATAAGGTTAACATTGTGAAATGGGCCAATAGTCATGCCGAACTCGCGCACTTGGGGGAAGAAGAAGTTAATGTAGCCGGCCGAAGCCATGGCAAAGAGGGCCACATCAACGGTATAATCCAGCATTAAGGCCGCTCCGGCCACAAGGCCCCAGAAATCGCCAAGGCCGCGCAGAGTGAAATATTGCCCTCCTCCGGCGACCGGGTAGGCTGAAGCTAACTCGGTATAAGCAAGCCCGACCATTATGTATATTATGCCGGCGATGAGGAAGGCAAGGGGTGTAGCTCCTTGGGCTGCGGCCATAACCAGCCCCAATGCCACATAGACATCGGCCCCGACATCAGCGTAGCCCCAGGTAAAAGAACCCCAAGTAGTAACCTCTCGGCGTAGTTTTGCCCCTTTCTCCTTCATAGTCCTACCTCCTCAAGCACGCCAGGAATTATATACCCACGTTGTGAACTCTGTCAAACAAAATCTGGCCCTGCCGGGTGTTTTCTCCCCCCATTGCAGAGAGATTGCTCCGGTTTGCGCTGGCTGTACCGTTCTGAAGACGGGGTAGAGGTTACCCCCCAGAACTCTGGCAAACCCTAAGCCCGCGGGGGTGGGCAAAGGGGGTGGAGGGGGCGCAGCCCCCTCCCAGGGGGTTTGGGGGATGTGCCCCCAAAAACCTCAAAGGGGAGCGAGTAGCCCCCATTAGCAAACCCGCCACGAGTGGGACCCAAAACGCTGGCAAACCCTCAGCCAACGGGGGCGGGCAAACGGGGGTCCAGGGGGCGGAGCCCCCTGGCAGGGGGTCTAAGGGATGTGCCCCCAAAAGCTAAAGGCCATTGGCCCTCCACTGGATTTGCCAAACCAACCGTTTGGAGTATAATTCATACCGACCAGTCGGTATGAAAGGAGGGCCAATGCGTGCCAGAGCAGAGGAAACCCGTGAACGAATCTTAGCTGCTGCTGAGGATTGCTTTGCCCACTACGGCTACGATGCCACTGGCGTAGCCGAAATCTGCCAAAAGGCTGGCGTCAGTAAAGGCGCCTTCTTCCACCATTTCCCCACAAAACAAGCCGTCTTCTTGGAACTCCTGGAACGATGGCTATCCAAACTGAATGAGCAATTAGCTGTCCTGCGCGCTGGAGGACATACTGTGCCAGATGCCTTCATGCAGATGGCGGGCATGGCTAAGCAAATCTTTGAATTAGCCCGGGGGCGTTTGCTCATCTTCCTGGAATTTCTGAGCAAAGCGGCTCGTGACCCTCAAGTCTGGCAGGCTACCATCACCCCTTACCGCCACTTCCGAGCCTTTTTCGCTGAAATGATAGAAGCCGGCATCGCCGAGGGAACTTTGAAGCCCGTGGACCCCGATACAGCGGCTAACGCTATC
>JAPWUT010000131.1 GCA_028275425.1 Anaerolineae bacterium
GCCTATTGATGAGCAGCTCTTCTTGGAGAACTTCCTCCAGGCAGCAAGGGATGTATACAACAGCGGAGGATTCGTAGGCCTGCAATTCGTGAACAAGGACTGGCTCAGAGATGCCCTCAGAGCTATCAAAGCCCGAAAAGGGGACAAAATCTTCTCCAGGATGTTCTTCGTTGCCCACTCCTATGCCCTAAACCATCCCCCAAACTACACCGAAGATGAGAACGGCATCCTGGGCTTCATGAGCTTTGTGGAGGTATTCCGGGAAGAAATCGGGTTCATACCCCCGGTGATTATTGGAGAAGGAGGGTGGAAAATAGGCTCGGATGAAGACAAGCGCTTTCCCCCCATAGATGAGGTGAAGCACAGGGATTACCACTTAGAAGTCTACAACTGGTTCTGCACCGGGAAACTTTCGGATGGCCGGCCCCTGCCCGATTTCCTCTTTGCCTTTTGTCCTTGGCTCCTTTCGGCCAAGCTTGACGATAGGGCATGGTTTGATAGCTTCGCCGGAGACCGCACCTTGCTTATTGAGGCCCTGAAAAGCATGCCACCTTGCCGGAGGAAATTTTCATGGGAGAAGTGATACAATTCACTTGGCTTGAGACCCCTCTGGGATGGATGGCCATAGCATTTTCCGAATCAGGCCTGGTGGGGAGCACTTTGCCTCGCCCATCCCAAGGGGAGGCTGTGAGCCAAATTTTGGCCCTCTGGCCTCAGGCCTCCCCGGCCGAAGAAGCCATCCAGCCTGTCAAGGAACACCTCCTCCGCTACTTCCATGGCGAGAGGGTGGAATTCAACTTCCCTTTGGACCTGAGGATGGGGACCCCTTTCCAGCGTAAGGTCTGGGAAGAGGTTAGGAAAATACCCTGGGGGCAGACCCGAACTTACAAGGAGATAGCGCAGGAGATCGGGAGGCCTGGTGCGGCCAGAGCAGTGGGGCAAGCCCTGGCCCGCAACCCCTTGCCCATATTCATCCCCTGCCACAGGGTCATAGGCGCTACCGGGGACCTCGTGGGCTTCGGCGGAGGAATTGAACTCAAAAGGAAACTGCTGGCCTTGGAAGGAGTTACCCTGACATGAGGATAGGGATTGATGCCAGGATGGCCTTCTACAGCAAGGCCGGAATAGGCCGCTACGTCATCAACCTGGTGAAGGCTCTGAGGAAACTCAACCCCCAAGAAGAATTCGTAATTCTCCAGAGCCGCAAAGACAAGAGTCCGCTGGCCCCTTCCCCCTTCAGAACCTCATACCTTTGGACCCCATCCCACCACCGTTTGGAGCAAATCACTTTACCCCTGGAACTTTTGCCCCACAGGCTTTCCCTCCTCCACAGCCCGGACTTCATCCCTCCCTTCCGTTTCCGTGGCCTTTCGGTAATAACCGTCCATGACCTGGCTTTCCTTATATACCCCCAAATACTGACCGAAGAGAGCATCCGATACTACGGCCAGATTGAGGAGGCTGTAGAGAGAGCCGACCACATCATAGCCGTCTCCGAATGGACCAAAAAGGACCTGATGGAACTGCTTGGGGTCCCAGAGGCCAAGATAACCGTAGTTTACGAAGCCGCCGAAGAGATTTACCGCCCAGTTGACCCCGGGGAAGCATCGGGCAAGGTCCGGGAGCTTTTCGGCATTGAGGGCCGGTTCGTCCTCTTCGTGAGCACTATAGAGCCGAGGAAAAATGTCCCCACCCTCCTCAAGGCGTTCAAAATCGTAAGGGAACGGTGCCGGGAAGAGATAAAGCTTGTGCTGGTAGGAGGAAGGGGCTGGCTTTCGGAAAGGGTCTTTGAGATGGTAGACGAGCTAAACTTACGCAAAGAGGTCCTTTTCCTGGGGTTCGTTCCGGCCGAAAAGCTCCTTTACCTTTACAATTCCGCCTCTCTCCTGGCCCATCCCGCTATATACGAAGGGTTCGGCCTGCCGATTTTGGAGGCCATGGCCTGTGGCCTGCCGGTGGTAGCCTCCAACGTCGCCTCCATTCCGGAAGTGACCGGAAGCGCAGCAATCCTGGTGGAACCGGAGGACGAAGAGGCCTGGGCTGCGGCCATAAGGCGCATCCTCAAAGAGCCGGAGTTCGCCCGAGAGCTGAGGGAGAAGGGCCTCAAGAGGGCCTCCCTCTTCTCCTGGGAAAAGACCGCTTCCAAAACCCTGGAAGTTTACCGCAAGGTCCTGAAGGAAGGATGAGGAAACTCTTAGCCCTAATGCCCGTTATCCCATACCCTCCCCACCAAGGGACCAACATCCGCAACTACAACCTCCTCCGCCACTTGGCCGACGAATACACAATCCACCTCTTGACTTTTTACGAAGGCCCCAAGCTTTCCATACCCGGCCCGTTGAGGGAAATATGCGAAATCATGGAAGCGGTCCCCAACCCTTCCCACTCTATGCCGAAGCGCCTCCTGCGCCTCATCTCCTCCCCTTTGCCCGACGTAATCTACCGCAAGAGCTCGCCGCTCCTCTTGGAACGCCTGAGGGAACTTCTGGCCCAAAACCGCTACGATTTAGTCCATGTGGAAGGGATAGAGATGGCCCAATATGGGCTTTGGATTGCCAGCCATAGAACGGGCCGAAAGCCAGCCCTGGTCTTTGGCGACCAAAACGCCGAATACCTCCTCCAAAAGAGAGCCTTTGAAACCGATATCCGTCAGCCCCGCTACTGGCCTGCGGCTATCTATTCCCTAATCCAATGGCAGAAGTTAGCCCGCTACGAAGCAGCAATCTGCAGGAAATTTGACCGAGTAATAGCCGTGTCTGAAGCCGATGGCGAAGCCCTTAAGAAGCTTGTTCCGGAGCTGGAAGTGCGCATTGTCCCCAACGGCATAGATGTGGACTTTTATTCCGACTTCACCCCCCGCAATCCGCCCTTAGCCGATTGGAGCCCATGGGCCCTGGTCTTCACGGGGAAGATGGACTTCCGCCCCAACGTAGATGCGGCCCTCTGGTTTGCCCAAGAAATCTTGCCCAAAGTAAGGGAAAAGTTCCCTCAAGCCTGCTTCTACGTGGTCGGAAGGAACCCCCACCCGCGGCTTAAGGCCATAATGGACCGAGAAGGCGTAGTGGTAACCGGCTACGTGGAGGACATTCGGCCTTTCATCGCCTTTGCTTCTGTTTTCGTTGTGCCCATACGCATGGGAGGCGGCACCAGGCTGAAGCTCCTGGAAGCGATGGCCATGAAGAAAGCCGTTGTCTCCACAACCCTTGGGGCCGAAGGCTACCCCTTCAGACATGGCCTCCACCTCCTTTTGGCTGATGAGCCTGAAACATTTGCCGAAGCCGTCTGCCGGCTACTTGAGAACGAAAAGGAGCGAGTAAGGCTTGGGGAGGAAGCCTTCAAGCTGGTAGACGAAAGATACCGCTGGGAAAAGATAGTGAAAGCCCTTAAGGAAACATACGAGGAACTCCTTGCGAGATGAGGAAGCCGTTTGCCTTAGCCAATTGGAAAATGGCCATGACCATCGCCGAAACCATCTCATTTATCCGCAAATTCTTACCGTTGGTGGAAGGCCTGGCGGAAGAAGTGGACATCGTAATATGCCCGCCTTTCACTGCTCTCTACGTAGCCTCTTTGGAACTCAAGGGGAGCAGAGTTCAACTTGGGGCTCAGAACCTTCACTCTGGCCCCGGGCAAGCCTGGACTGGGGAAATTTCGGCCCAGCTTTTGGTGGACGTAGGGTGCGAATGGGTGATGTTGGGGCACTGGGAGCGGCGCCGCAACTTTGGAGAAAACGATGAACTTGTGAACCGCAAAGTTCGGGCGGCTTTTGAAGCTGGCCTCCGGCCAATACTCCTTGTGGGAGAGCCCGCGGATTACTCCGGGGAGCTGGAGAATTTCCTCGGAAGGCAACTTGAGGCTTTAACCCAAGGCTGCTCGGCGGAGGAAATTGAGAGAGCGGTTTTCGTCTACGAACCCGAAGGAGCGATAGGGGTAGAGCGGCCGGCTTCTCCTGAGCACATAGGGAAGGGTTGTGCAATCTTGCGGGAAAGACTGAGGGAAAAATTTGGGGCCGCAGCCGAAAAAGTTCGGATAATCTATGGGGGAAGCGTCTCCCCTGAATTTGCCCCTGCCATCCTCTCCTTGCCCGACGTAGACGGCCTTGGGGCAACCCGCAAAGGCCGTGACCCCGAAGCCTTCGCTTCGCTCGTCAAATCTATTTCTCAATGGAAATGCGCCTGGGCCAAGCGAGGGTAACCTTCTGCACAACGTTAGTGAGGATTAAACCAGATTAACCACCTACCAGAGCGCTTGATGATGTAATAGTAGCTTGTCAGTCCAGGAGCATCTTCAATCTTATGCGCACCCTCTGGTAAAACAGCTACACACCAGGAAAGCTCCAGCGTTTTATCACCGCAGTAATTACGAATCAAGTCCGCATAAGGGGACTCAATCGCGGGCATCAACACAATTTGCTCTATTGACGAGACCTTTACAAGGCCTCCTTGTCCTCCTCTTTCCCAAGCCTCTTCCAATACAGGCCAAAAGGCTCGGTCACTCAATTCTAATGCGCCTTCTTTTGTTATCTGCCCCAACTTAGAGAATAAAACAAACAATTCCTCTTTAGATGGTTTAGCCACCTCAACTCCTTGCAGGTTTGGACATCCGCCACCCCCTGTCACGATTACATTTGGATTAGGCTTTAGGGGTGGAGGATAGATTGATTCAGGGAAATTCCTTTCGGGCGTAAAAGTTGCCGTCAGGGATGGCACTGCAGTGGGTGTAGGAGTTATTGTGGGGGAAGGCTTTGCAGCAGGCGTAAGAATTGCCATAGGCGTTATTGGTGTACAAGCTGTCCCCATTAAGGCAAGCGCCCAGAGGAAAAGAATTGAAATGCTCTTAATCCTTTTAAGCATTTCCCACCCCCTGCCCTGAATTACTCACCTGATATCCCAGTGGCTAACTCCAGCATACCAGAAACAGCACCGCTTGTCTACTGTGGATTTCCACAGGTATCCGGCTGAGACAGCCAGGCAGTGAAGGAAAAACCAGCCGCCGGTGGCCGGACCATCGGAGAATAATCCCTCGCTCTTTTGCCCGCACCACGGCCTCGGTACGGCTGGCTGTGCCCAGTTTCTGAAGGATGTTGCCCACGTGAAAGGCTGCTGTCCGCTCAGAGAATCCCAGGCGAGCCGCAATCTCCTTTAACGGCGTTCATTTACGGCCAAGAAGGATAATCTGCTCAGCCAGCAGGGCTCCTGAACTTCCGGGCCTACCAACGGCCCGAATTTAAACGCCAGCCCTCGGGC
>JAPWUT010000011.1 GCA_028275425.1 Anaerolineae bacterium
AGGCGTTCTGCTAAACCTTCTCCCGCTCCCAAAGCCCAGCCAGTAATTGAGGGGGAATACAGGGAAGTCCTCCCGCTGGTTCAGTATTCAACTAAATACACTTACGGCGATATCCGTTTTTCCGAGTCCTTCCCCATTGAGAGTGGGAGCGAATACTTGGGTGAATGCGGTATTGATAGCGCCGAGGTGACGATGCCGGGCGATCCGCCAAGGTACGGAGCTTTTGAGGTCTGGCTTTTTGACAAGAGTTCTGCTCACACGGTGTCTAAGTTCATTGCTATCCCCGCAGCTGATGAGACAATGTTGGCAGGCCTGAGAGCTCAATCCTCGGGAGAGGTCGTTAAAGCTAAAAAGGGCGAAAGTTTCTGGTTGGAGACAGAGAATTTGGAATGCAAAGTCACCATAAAAGATGCGGCATTTGGTGATGAGGGGACTTTTTTCACTAAGCTTGAGTTAAGTTTTGAGGTTTATAAAAGGCAAACGGCTGAAAGATGAAATTGATGTTAAGCTTTGAAGGCCCCCTTTTCAAGCTAAGGCCTCTTTGGGCTTTTATCGCTGGTTTTTTGGCCGCAAGCAGTTCTTTTTCCCCGGCCCAGTTCATTGTTCTCCTCTTCCTTGTGGAGTTTTTGATGCCTGCATGGTGGCGTTATCTTGAGGCCCTTTTCTCCGCCGATTTTCAGCCCTTTCCTCCTCCCGGGAGGAGGTTCCTGGAGCTACCCTATACTCTCCCCGGTTCTCTCGCTTGGAAAATGGCTGAGGGTTTGGGCCGCTTTGTTTCCTGGTGGGTAGAGGTTTTTTGGCCTGAGCAAGGGAAGGCCTTTGGGGCCTTCCTTCTCCTCTCCGTGCTTGCTCCCACACTTGCCCTCTTTCACTGGTCAAGGCTCTGGCCTCTCCTCTTACTGGCAGGAGCTTTGGGCTTGGCTATGGTCCTTTCAATCAAGCTTGGCAAAGATTACTCCCTCTTGAAAGCTTTTTACGAGGTTACAATTCCTTGGCTAATAGGGCATTTCGCTAACCGTGGCCTTGGGATTTTGTCTTTCTCAAGTGCGGTAGCCTTTGGGGTCATGGGATGGGGCTTGAGGGGGAAGAGTTGGGGGAGATGGCTGGTATTTGGCCTGATTTTGTCCCTATCATTGGCTTTCTGGTGGGCTGGGCGTTTTATTTTGGCTGGAGGATTGGTTTGTTTGGCTTTGGGTTTCATTGGAGCTGAGGGTAAGGAGCAGGATTCCCTCCTCCTTTTAGCCGCCTTCCTTACGGCCTTGGCCTTAAGGTAAAGGGCATGAAAAATTTTCCCCACCCTCGTAGGCTTAGGGTTTGCCAGGGTTTTGGGTCCCACTCGTGGCGGGGCTGGCAAGAGCAGGCTGTTCGCCCCTAATTTTGGTTTTGTGTGGGGACATCCCCCAAAGCCCCCCGCCAGCCCACCCTCGTAGGCTTAGGGTTTGCCAGGGTTTTGGGTCCCACTCGTGGCGGGGCTGGCAAGAGCAGGCTGTTCGCCCCTAATTTTGGTTTTGTGTGGGGACATCCCCCAAAGCCCCCCGCCAGCCCACCCTCGTAGGCTTATGGTTCGCCAGCGTTTTGGGTCCCACCCGTGGCGGGTATGTAAGAGTGGGCTACTTGCCCCTTGTTTTGAAGTGTGGGGGGACACCCCCCCCACAGCCTCCCGCCAGGGGGCTCTGCCCCCTGGACCCCCATTGGCCCACCCCCGTTTGCTGAGGGTTCGCCAAGGTTTTGGGTCCCACTCGTGGGCAGGTTCGCTGATGTGGGCTACTCGCCCCCTTTTTTATTTTGGGGGCACATCCCCCAAACCCCCTGGGAGGGGGCTTGCGCCCCCTCCACCCCCTTTGCCTGCCCTCGTGGGCTGAGGGTTTGCCGGCGTGTTGGGTCCCGCTCGTGGCGGGTTAGCCTCTCACTTGGCTCCTCCCCAAGGCGAAGAGGGAAGAAGCCCGCCAAATTTTCCCCCTTTCCCTCGCAGGGAGGAGGGCAGGGGGTTAGGTCGGAAAGGCACACCGCCAGGCCTTGCCATGGGGCTTGGCCCCCTGGACCCGGGTTTGTAAAAAGGGGCGTTTTAGCGTCCCTGATTTTCTGAGCCTGGTCGTTTAACGGTCAGGTTTTCGGCTTTCCCGGCCTAACTGCCTGGAAAAACATCCACGTAGGCGAACTTCTCCAGCGGCAACCTTTCCGGCCTCTTTTTCTCCGCTTCCGCCTGCTTCTCAGTGAGTAGAGGACTTATAGTTTCGGAGTGTTTGCCGACGATTATCAAAGCAATCACTTCCATGTCTTGGGGGATGCCCAAGATTTCCTTAACCGCATCTTCGTTGTACCCGGCTATCGGGTGGGCTACTAAGCCAAGTTCCGTGGCCCTCAATATGATGAAAGCCGTGGCCATTCCGGTGTCAAAAAGGTAGTAGTTCCGACCCTTGATGCGGCAATCCAGGTCCTCGCGGCTGAACACGGCAATGATTAGAGACGCAGCTTGAACCCACTCGTTACCCTTGGACATGGCACCGTGCAGTTTCTTCAAGACCTGAGGGTCACGGACGAAGACAAATCTCCACGGTTGATTGTTGAAGCAAGAGGGGGCCAATTGGGCGCTTTCAGCCAAATCCCTGATGAGTTCGTCCGTTATTTCCACCGGCTCTAACGAGCGATATGCTCTCCTTGTTTGTATGGCCTGCTTCACATCCATAGCGCTTTCTCCTTGCCTGGCTTTCCAGGGGCGATGTGCTTTGGGAAATGCGTTGCACCTGGTTGCATCTTGAGCGCGGTTTGTGACATTGACCAAGAGGAGGGTAAGGGGCAGTCCCGTGCTTTGCGGAGTTGGCTCTGCCCCTTACCCACTCAGAAGATTAGCCACGCAGGACTTCTTGCAGCTCCTTGGTCAAAAGAGGCACTATCTTGTAGAGGTCGCCAACTATGCCGTAATCGGCTACTTTGAAGATGGGGGCTTCGGGGTCTTTGTTTATGGCTACGATTACTTTGGAGGTGCGCATCCCGGCCAGGTGCTGGGCAGCACCAGATATGCCACAGGCAATGTAAAGTTTGGGGTTGACGGTCTTCCCGGTTTGGCCTACCTGGTGGGAGTGGTCAATCCAGCCTGCATCCACTGCTGCCCTGGAGGCACCAACCGCAGCCTTCAGCACCTTAGCCAGCTCGCGCAGGACTTCAAATCCTTCCGGCCCACCAAGCCCCCGGCCACCGGAGACGATGATGTCGGCTTCGGTAAGTTCTATCTCCTCACCCTCTTTCTTCAGGAAGCCCACGACTTTGGCCCGGATTGGCCCTACATTGACCGCGATTTTCTCAACCTCGGCTTTGCGGGAAGTGTCAGGCTCAAGGGGTGGGAAGACGTTTGGCCTGAGGGTTGCCATTTGAGGGGTGCTCTTGAGCTTTATCGTCTCAATTGCTCTGCCGGCATAGATTGGCCTGGTGATGAGGAGCTTACCATCACCATCAACGCTGAAGCCGGTGCAGTCCGAGGCCAGCCCAACTCCCAAGCGGGTGGCGAGCCGAGGAGCCAAGTCTTTGCCGTTGGTAGTGGCTCCGATGAAGACTACATCGGGCTGGATTTTCTTCACAAGGTCGGCCAAAACTGTTGTATAGGCTTCGGCAGAGTAGAGCTGAAGGGCGGCGTCATCGGCCACGTAGACCTTATCGGCACCGTGCCAAGCCAATTGCTCGGCCAGCGGTTCAACTCCGGAGCCAAGGAGGGCTGCTTCTACTTTGCCTTCGCTGCCGGCCAGCCTACGGGCTTCCCCCAACATCTCAAAAGAGACTTTCCTGAGGACTCCCTCGGATTGTTCGGCTACGACCAAGAAATGCTTCGCCATCTCTCACCTCCCAGCTTATATGACTTTTGCCTCTTCCCTAAGTAGCCGGACCAGCTCTTTAACGGCGGTTTCGGGGTCGCCTTGGATTATCCGGCCAGCTTTGCGCTCCGGTGGCGGATTTATAACCACCACTTCGGTCTGAGGAGCAACTTCTTCCGGCTTGAGGCCAAGGTCGGCCAGAGTCCAGACGGTGTAAGGCTTCTGGCGGGCCATCCTTATGCCCTTGAATGAGGGGTAGCGTGGTTCGTTCAGGCCCTTCTGAGCAGTGATGACTGCCGGTAGGGTCGTTTCAATCACTTCTTTACCGCCCTCCACTTCCCTTTCCGCCTTGGCGCTCTTCTTGTCTTCGGCGATTTCAAGCTTCGTGACCACCGAGACGTGGGGGAGGTCCAGAAGTTCCGCCAGCGCTATTCCTATCTGGGCATTATCCTGGTCAACAGCTTGTTTCCCGCACAGGATGAGGTCATAAGGCATTTTCTTGATGGCTGCGGCCAGGACCCTGGCGGTGGCGAAGGCATCGCTTCCTTCCAAAGCTGGGTCGTTTATGTGTATGGCCTCATCGGCACCCATGGCCAAGCCGGTGAGGAGGGCTTCCCTGGCCCTTTCAGGCCCAACGGTGATTAGGGTGACTTTGCCCTCGCCGAAGCGCTCCTTTATCCGGAGGGCTTCTTCTATGGCAAATTCGTCGTAGGGGTTGACCACGTATTGCTTTATCTCTTCCTCCACAATCCTGCCGTTTTGGACCGGGATGCGGATTTCGGTATCGGGGACTTGCTTCACGCACACTACTATGTTCATGGCTTACCTCCTCTAAAGGGATTTAAACCAAGGCTTCAACCATAACCATCGTTTGGGCCGGAGTGAAGTGGCTGAGCTGGATGGCTTTGGATGGGCAGGCTACGGCACAGGCCCCGCAGCCCTTGCACAGAACTGCGTTCACGGTCATTACCTTGCGTTTGGGGTCAAGCTTCAAAGCTCCGAAGGCGCAGGCTGCTTCGCAGAGCCCACAGCCGGAGCAGATTTCTGGGTCAACTTTGCTGGTGACAGCTTCCACCTTGGCCTTCCCCTGTATCAGGTACATGAGGGCCGAGGAGGCCGCAGCGCGGGCTTGTGCTACGCTATCGGCTATGTCCTTAGGGCCTTGGCAAGTTCCGGCCAGGAATATTCCATCGCTGGCGGTATCAACAGGCCGGAGTTTAGGATGAGCTTCGGCTAAGAAGCCATCGGCGCTGCGGGCAAGCTTGAGCAAGAGGGCTACATCCTCCGTCTCCTTCCTGGGGACAAGCCCAGTAGCCAACACTACAAGGTCGGCCTCTACTTCCACAGGGCGGCCTAAGAGCGTGTCATCGGCACGGACTATGAGCTTATCGCCTTTGCGGTAGATTTCGGAGACGCTCCCTCGGCGGTAGAGCACCCCTTCCCCTCGGGCTCGGTCATAGAATTCCTCGCCCCCTTTGGTGAAGCTGCGCACGTCCATGTAGAATACGGTGACTTTGGCCTCGGGAAGCTTCTCCTTGACCAAGAGGGCTTGTTTGGCCGTGAACATGCAGCATATGCGAGAGCAATAGGGGTTTCCTACGGTCTTATCCCTGGAGCCGACGCAGTGGATGAAGACTACGCTTTGGGGTTTCTTGCCGTTTACGATTATCTCCCCACCGGTTGGGCCATCGGGGGAGGCCAGGCGTTCAAATTCCAAGGCCGTAATTACGTTCGGGTAGCGGCCATAGCCGAGCTCAGGCTTGAGGCGAGCGTCAAATAGGTCAAAGCCAGTGGCAACTATTATCACTCCGAACTTGCGCTCCAGCTCTTCTTCTTTCTGGGAGAAATCAATGGCCCCTTCGGGGCAAGCGGCAACGCATGGCGGAGTATCTCCTTCCCCGCACTTTCCTTCCTTGAGGTAGAGGCAATTTTGGGGGTCCACAGTGTAGACTGGAGGATAGGCTTCGGCGAAGGGAAGGTAGATGGCCGAGCGGCGGGATAGGCCGGCGTTAAATTCGTCCGGTATTTGGCCGGCCAAGACGCAGGCTTCGGCGCACTTCCCGCAAGCGGTGCATCGGTCGGCTCGGACGTAACGAGGCCTTCGGAGGATGGTGGCCTTGAAGTTTCCGATGTATCCCTCTATCTCGCGGAGGGTGGAGGAGGTCAGGATTTCAATGTTGGGGTGAGAGCTTGCCTGCTTAATCCTTTCGGCCAGGAGATGGCGGGCATCTTCCATCGCTGGGAATGTCCGCGATAGCTGAGCCATCCTCCCGCCGACTGTAGGCTCTTTCTCCACAAGGTAAACCTTGTATCCGGCCTCGGCGATGTCTAAAGCGGCAGTTAGGCCTGCTATCCCGCCCCCGATGACCAATGCTGCCGGGGTTATTTCCACCTCCCTTTCCTCCAGCGGCTCCAAAAGGGCAACCTTGGCCACAGCTGCTGCCACTAATTCCTTAGCCTTCTGGGTGGCAGCCTGGACATCAGAATGGACCCAGGAGTTCTGTTCTCGGATGTTGGCCATTTCAAACTGATAAGGGTTTACCCCCTTCTCCGCTACCACACTCCTGAAAGTCGGCTCATGCATCCTGGGGGAGCACGAGGCTACCACTACTCGGTTGAGCTTGTATTCTTCAATGTCTTGCTTGATTAAGGCTTGGCCTGGGTCCGAGCACATGTAGGTGTAATGGCGGGCTACAACTACGTTGGGCAGAGTCTGGGCAAAGCGCACCACCTCTTCCACATCTACAGTGGCCGCTATGTTTATCCCACAGTGACAGATGTAAACGCCTATACGCGCCGGCATGTTTTCCCTCCCATTAACCTAAGCTCATCGCTACCAATTCGGCGATGTCCAAAACCTTGAGCTTTTCCTCAAGGCCGAGGGTTTTGACCGCATCCTCAAGCATGGCCATGCAGAATGGGCAAGCGACAGCCAAGATTTCGGCTCCGGTTTCAAGTGCTTCCCGCACCCTCTCGTGGGAGAGGCGCACTTCTATGTTCGTGCCCTCGGCCCACATCCGGCCTCCGCCTCCTTCACAGCACAGGCTCCATTCCCGACACCGCTCCATCTCCACCAACTCAAGCCCCGGAATGCTCTGGAGGACAAAGCGTGGCTCGTCAAAAATCTTGTTCTGCTTGCCCAAGTAGCAAGGGTCGTGATAGGTCACTTTCTTCGGAATTTCCCGAACTGGCTTAAGCTTCCCCTGCTTGATTAAATCGGCCAAGAATTGGGTGTAGTGGAGGACTTGGAAGGGGAGCTCGCCGTATTCGTTCTTGAAGGCGTTGAAGCAGTGGGGCGATAGGGCTACGAGCTTCTCGGCCTTGACCTCGGAGAATATCTCCTGGTACTGCTCCACAGTCCCCTCAAAAAGCTCCTTTTCCCCAAGCCGACGGGCCTCATGGGCGCAGCATATCTCATCCTCGCCGAGTATTCCGAAATCCACGCCGGCTTCTTGGAAAACTTTAACCAAAGACCTGGCCACTTTCTGGACTCGGGGGTCGTAGGCGCCCATGCAGCAGGGGAAGAAGAGGACTTCCGCTTCCTCCTCCAGGATGTATTTGATATCAAGCCCTTCGGTCCAGAGGGTCCTGTCCTGGGGGGGCATGTTCAAGGGGTTGCCGCGCACGGTTATGCTCTTGAGGGCATCCCTGACGGTGGAAGGGATGCGGCCGCTTTCTACCAAAGCACCCCTCAGGGTTACTATCAGCCCACAGGGGTCAACCCCCTTTGGGCAGCGTAGGGTGCAGGTCTTGCAGGTAGTGCAATCCCAGAGTTCTTCGTGGCTTTCCGGGCTAACGGTATCGGATATGAGGGATTCGTAGATTAAGCGGCGGATGTTGAGGGAAGTTTTCAGGGAAACAGGGCATCCACCGGTGCATTTCCCGCACTGAATGCACTCCCTAAGGGTCAGCTCGTGAATGTATTCGCTGGTCTGAATCGGGCTCATAGGTTTACCTCCTGCCTTCCGTTTGCTTAGTTAAAAGCACAAGGGCGGCAGCAGCTGCTGCCTTGGCATGGGCCACGGCATCGGGTATGTCTTTTGGCCCCTGAGCGCAGCCCGCCAGGAATATGCCCGGACGGCTGCTTTCCACGGGGTAAAGCTCACGTTGGGCTTCAGCGAAGAACCCTTCTTCGCTCTTCTCAATCCCCAGGATTTCGGCCAGCTTCCCGGAATCGCTCCTTGGCTCAAGTCCTGTGGCCAGAACCACCAAGTCTGCCTCCACTTCTACCGGGCGACCCAGGAGGGTATCTTCGGCTCGGACTACAAGCTTATCCCCGCGCTTGTAAATCTCAGAGACCATCCCCCTTCGGTACACTACCCCTTCTTCTCTAACCCGATCGTAGAACTCCTCAAAGCCTTTGCCGAAGGCTCGGACATCCATGTAGAATACTGTGACCTTGGCATCCGGGACTTTTTCCCTTATCAAGTGGGCTTGTTTGGCTGTGTACATGCAGCAAACTCTTGAGCAGTAGGGGTGGCCAACGGTTTTATCCCTTGAGCCCACGCACTTTATGAAAACGACTTCCTTCGGCACTTTTCCGTTGATTTTTACTTTCCCTTTGGTGGGGCCTGAGGCCGAGACGAGCCTCTCAAACTCCAGGCCACTCAGTACGTTCGGGTAGCGCCCGTAGCCGAGCTCGGGCTTGCGGCGGGCATCAAACTGGTCGTATCCGGTAGCCACGATGATTGCCCCTACCTCTAACTCAAAGGTTTGCTCCGGCATTGAGTGGTTTATGGCTTTGGCCTGGCAGGCTCTCACGCATTCCATGCAGAGGCAGCAGACAGCGCAGTTCAGGCAGCGTTCGGCCTCAGCGATTGCCTTCTCTTCTTCAAACCCGAGCTCCACTTCGCTGAATCCGCTTATCCTTTCCTCCGGAGGAAGCTTCTCCACTTCATGCCTCGGCTTCGGAGAAGCCCGCCGGTCCAGGGGGAAGGAGCGGAATTGGCTTTTGACCTCTTCCAAGGATACAACATGCCAAGATGGCTCCGGAACCTCTACTTTCTCCCCGCGCAGGTATAGGTCTATGGCCATGGCCGCCTTTTTCCCCTGGGCGATGGCTTCTACGACTGTGGCTGGGCCTGTAGCTGCATCTCCAGCGGCGAATACTCCAGGAATGCCTGTTTCCATAGTGAGCGGGTTGAAATTGAGAGTTCCTCCCCTTGTGACTTCAATCCCAAGGCCTTCCGCTTCCACAGCCTGGCCTATGGCCGGTATTACAGTATCGGCTTCTACTACGAACTCGCTCCCCTCAATTGGGATGGGGCGACGGCGGCCGGAGGCATCGGGTTCACCCAGCTGCATCCTTATGCACTCTACCCCTGTGACCCGGCCGTTCTCCCCTAAGATTCGGGTTGGGGCCACGAGGAACTGGATTTCAACACCTTCTTCCTCGGCATCGGCCACTTCCCAGGGGCTGGCAGGCATCTCTGCCCTTGAGCGTCGGTAAAGGATGGTCACCTTCTTTGCTCCGAGGCGCCGGGCAATCCTGGATGCATCTATAGCCACATTACCTCCACCTATGACCACTACTTTCTCCCCAACTTTGACCGGCTGCCCAAGGTTGGCCTTGCGGATGAATTCTACCCCGGGGAAAACCCCTTCCAGCTCTTCCCCAGGGATGTTTAACTTAAGCCCCTTGTGAGCTCCCAGGGCCAAGAGGACTGCATCGTGCTTCTGGCGCAGCTCTTCAAGAGGTATCCCATCGGGCCCAACCCGAGTGTTCAGCTTTATCTCCACCCCCAAGCTCTTTATGCGCTCAATTTCTTCATTGAGGACATCCCTGGGGAGGCGGTACTCCGGTATGCCCACGGCCATCATCCCGCCGGCCACTGGGAGGGCATCGTAAACTGTGACTTTGTAGCCCCAAAGGGCAAGGAAGTAGGCGGCGGAAAGGCCTGCCGGCCCTGCTCCGACTATCCCTACCGAGTTCTTCTCCGGAATTCCATCGCGCGGTGGTATGTGCGTCTTGCGGATTATCTCAAGGACTTCTTCCCAGAGGCCCCTTTCCCGCACGTAATCGGCAGCGAAGCGCTTGAGCAAGCATATGGAAACAGGCTGGTCAACTTGGCCTCGGTTGCAAGCCTCCTCACAAGGGTGTGGGCAAACCCGGCCTAAGACTCCGGGGAATGGCACCGATTTGTATATTAAGGCCAAGGCTTCCTTGATTTTTCCGCGCGCAATCAGGGTAACGTAGCCTTGCACATCAATATGCGCAGGGCAGGCATCCTTGCACGGGGCTACACCCCGCTTATCAATGACGTATTTGTTGGGGACGGCCTGGGGGAAGGGGATGTAGGTTGCGTGGCGCATCCCCAGTTCCATATCAAACTCATTGGGGACCAGGACCGGGCATTCCTTGGCGCAATCGCCACAGGCCGTGCACTTCGTTTCGTCCACATAGCGAGGCCTGCGGCGTATCCTGACTTTGAAATTTCCGGCCTCCCCTTCAACTGAGGTCACTTCGGCCAAAGTGATGAGGGTGATGTTTGGGTTGCGGGCTACCTCTACCATCCTCGGGGTCAATATGCAGGCTGAGCAGTCCAGGGTTGGGAAAGTCTTGTCAAGCTGGGCCATGTGTCCCCCGATGGATGGTTCCTTTTCCACAAGGTAGACCGGGAACCCGGCATTGGCGATGTCCAAAGCGGCCTGAATTCCTGCTATTCCTGCTCCGATTACCAAAGCAGCAGGCTTTTTCTCCATCTTTACCCCCTTACCTCAAGGTTTCCCCCAGCTCCAGGAACTCCCTCTCCTGGAAAGTCTGGACAGGAGCAGGCTCTTCCAAACTCCTGCCTGGGACGTAACCGAACAGGGCTTGGACTTCCTCGCCCACGCTCTGGAAAACCAAGGCCACATCTATCTCGGAAGGGCAGGCGCTGGAGCAGAGGCCGCATCCCACGCAAGAGGTTACCATGTGGTTAATCCGGGTGAGGTGGAAGAGAAGGTGTTCGGGAGGCATCTGGAGCACCCCCTTCTTCTGCGCCCAGTCAAAATACCGGGCCGATTCGTGCTCAAAAACTGGGGTCCGGAAAACGCATTCCCGGCAGTAGCAGATTGGGCATATGCCCATGCAGTTGTAGCAGCGGATGCACTTTGAGAACCAGCGCAGGAGGCCTTCAAGTCCTGTTCCTTCTTTCGTGAACCGGCCAATCTGCTTCTCCCTCTCCTCCTTCCTGGCTTTAAGCAAGCCATTGATAACCTCTTCCCGGCGGTTGGAGGGAGAACCATCGGCAAGGCCGAGCTTTTCCGCCAGCTCCTCTTTAACCAATATGGGCAATCTCTCCCCGTCAAACCCCATAAGCCCTACCGTTACGGCAACGATGGCCGGGTCGGGGATGGGATAAATGCACATCGTGCAAGCCTCGCGGAAGGAATAGCCGGGAGCCGGGCTTACCTCTCCTCGGGCCAGGTTTTCCAGAAGCGAGGCTGTAGGGTCAACCCCGTTCTGAACCATTGCGCTGTAATCCTTGAGCTCGTAAGTTCCTGGGCAATCAATGCCGATTATGATGAGGTTATCAAGCTGAGCCTGCTTGAATTTGACCAGCTCCACCAAAGCTCTTATCTGGCAGTTGCGCATAACTGCCCCGAGTTTGATGGGGTTGCCAGTTCGGGTAAGCATGGAGACCATAGTGGCCTCGCTTACCGGCATAAGTGGGGCAAAAGGCTCGGCTCGGGAAAGCTCTTCCGGGTTCAGGAAGAGGGTTGGGGTTATGCTTGCCCCACCGGCGGAAGGAGCTGGAACCAATATAGCCTCTACTATCCCCTTTTCCAAGAAGGAACGGAGGAAATCGCGCATTGTTTGGGTTGGATTTCTTTCAACGTTCAGCCAAGCGTGAAGCATGATAAGCCTCCTTCACAGCGCTTGCAATGTTTTGAAAGGGTTAGGGCCTTTTTCTTTGAGGAATTTAACGAACTCGGTGACGGTATCGGCGAAGAGCTGGCCTTCGCTTGCGCTTATCCACCGGAGCCACACCCTATCGGGGTCAAGGCCGAGGCGCTCCAGGCTTTTCTTTAGGATAGCGACCCTGCGGCGGGCCTTGAAGTTTCCGCTTTGGTAGTGGCAGTCGCCTGGGTGGCACCCTCCGATGAGGACCCCATCGGCTCCTTGGAGCAAAGCTTTGAGGACGTATATTGGGTCAATTCCACCCGAGCACATGAGCCGGACGATTCGGACGTTGGGCGGGTACTGGATGCGTGAAGTTCCGGCCAAATCTGCTCCGGCGTACGTGCACCAGTTGCAAACGAAAGCGATGATTTTCGGTTCAAAGTCGTTCATGTCTAACTCCTCCGAGCCAAATTAAAAACCCCCTGCCCTGGAAAATAGCATAACCTTTCCCGGTGCAGGGGGTATGAACTTTTCAGCGTGTGTATTTTAGCACAAAGCCTCAAATTTGGCAAGGGTGAATTTTCGCGCCCGCTGAAGTCAGTCTTTTTGACGGAGGAAGTGGAGGGGCGGAGCATCCTCCCCAAGGGGCATAGGGGATGTGCCCCTTTGACCCCCTTCTTTGCGAGGGAAGGGGGGAATTTGGCGGGGTTGGCCGGTCGGCCTACGAGTGGGCCCCAAGATGCTGGCGAGCCCTAAGCACACGGGGGGCCAGGGGGCGCAGGCCCCCCACGGCAGTGGACTGCGGGGATATGCCCCCAGAATAACAAGAGGGGGCGAGTAGCCCACATCAGCGAACTCGCCCACGAGTGGGACCCGAAACGCCGGCAAACCCTAAGCCCACGAGGGTGGGCAAAGGGGGTGGAGGGGGCGCAAGCCCCCTCCCAGGGGGTTTGGGGGATGTGCCCCCAAAATAAAAAAAGGGGGCGAGTAGCCCACATCAGCGAACCTGCCCACAAGTGGGGCCCAAAACCTTGGCGAACCCTCAGCAAACGGGGGTGGGCCAATGGGGGTCCAGGGGGGCGAAGCCCCCATGGCAGGGGGTCTGGGGGATGTGCCCCCAAGAACCTTAAAAGGGGGCGAGTTGCCCACATTTGAAACCCCGCCACGAGTGGGACCCGAAACGCCGGCAAACCCTAAGCCCACGAGGGTGGGCAAAGGGGGTGGAGGGGGCGCAAGCCCCCTCCCAGGAGGTTTGGGGGATGTGCCCCCAAAATAAAAAAAGGGGGCGAGTAGCCCACATCAGCGAACTCGCCCACGAGTGGGACCCAAAACCTTGGCGAACCCCCAGCAAACGGGGGTGGGCCAATGGGGGTCCAGGGGGCGAAGCCCCCTGGCGGGGGGTCGTGGGGGGTGTCCCCCCACAAAACCAAAATTAGAGGACGCAAGAGAAGCACAGCCGCAACCCGCCCGATTAAATTTGACTTTTAACCCCCGCAGTAGTAAAATACCAGCTAAGCCCGCCAGGGCTAAATCCTTCGCTAAGGAGGGTCGTATGAAGCGTTTAGCCGCTCTCGTGCTAAGCCTCACCATCCTTTTAACCCTAATGGCAGGAGCCTGTGCCCCCAAGAAGCCTCCCCTCGGAAGCGAGCAGAACCCAATCGTCATGGTCTTCGTCCCCTCAGGTGAATCGGAAGAGATAAAGAGGGGAGGGGAAAAGCTCGCCGAACTCCTCGGTCAAAAGCTGGGCCTTAAGGTCAAGATAAACCTGGCCAGTAGCTACGCCGCTGCTGTGGAAGCTATGGGAGCTGGCCAGGCCCACATCGGTTGGCTCAACACCCTGAGCTACCTTCTGGCCCACGAAAAATATGGCGTAGACGTCATCCTGGTCACGGTCCGATTTAAGCAAACTTACTACACAGGCCAGATAATCGTTAGGGCTGACTCCGGAATCAAGTCCATCGCCGACCTCAAGGGCAAGGTTATGTGCTGGGTTGACCCGCTTTCCACCTCTGGCTACCTAATGCCCCGCATCCTGCTCAAAGCTAATGGCATTGACCCCGATAAAGACTTCGCTAAGACCGTGAACGCTGGCTCTCACCCCAACGTGGTCAAGGCCGTCTACAACAAGGACTGCGACGCCGGCGCAACTTACGTGGACGCCAGGGGCGTAGTGGAGAAGGACCTGCCCGATGTCAAGGAGAAGGTAATCCAGCTGGCCTTTACCGCCAAAATCCCCAACGATAACGTAAGCGTGGTGAAGGATTTGCCTGCAGACCTCAGGGAAAAGATTAAGAAGGCCCTGTTGGAGATAGCCCAGTCCGAAGAGGGAGCCAATGCCCTCAAGACCGTCTACCAGATAGAAGGCTTGCAGGAGGCGAACGACTCCTTCTACGATGAGTTCAGGGCCCAGCTCAGCGCTTCCGGCTATAAGCTTGAGGAGTTAGTGAAGCCACAGAAGTAAACTCTTGGCGGGGTGGGGTCTGTTCCGGCCCCACCCCCTTTTAATAACCTCAGCCTTAGACTCCTTGAGGGGTTAAAAGATGCCTCTGATTGTGGAGCATCTAACCAAGATTTATCCCGATGGGACACGGGCCCTCAACGATGTAAGCTTCAGGGTAGAAGACGGCGAATTTGTAGCCATTGTGGGGCTGAGCGGGGCCGGGAAAAGCACCCTGCTGAGGTGCATAAACCGGCTTGTTGAGCCCACTTCCGGTCGGATTATATGGAACGATATTGACATAACGGCGGCCTCTCCTCAGGAGCTGAGACGCATCCGCCGGCAAATCGGGATGATTTTCCAGCAGTTCAACTTGGTGAAGCGCTCCACGGTCCTCACCAATGTCCTATCCGGGCGGCTCGGTTACCTCAATCCATGGCTCACCCTCCTTGGATACTTCCCGCCCGCTGAAAAGAAAAGGGCTATGGAGGCCTTGGAAAGGGTAGGCCTTGCCGATTTGGCTTACAAAAGGGCTGATGAGCTCTCCGGAGGACAGCAACAAAGGGTAGGGATAGCCAGGGCCTTAATGCAGGAGCCTCGCCTCCTCTTGGCTGATGAGCCTGTAGCCAGCCTGGACCCCGTTCTGGCTCACTCCATCCTCCGCTACATTGAAGAACTGAACAAGGAAGGAGGCGTGACGGTTATTTGTAGCTTGCACTTTTTGGATTTAGTCCACCGTTATGCCACCAAAGTGATCGGCTTGAAAGACGGCTTCAAGGTCTTTGAGGGCCGTCCGGAAGAGATAGATGACCGTCGTTTCAAGGAGATTTATGGACAGGAAGCGGAACGCATCGGCGGTTAAGGCTCTCATTTCCCTAATCCCTGGCCTTGCTTACTTTCTGGAAGGCCATCAGACCCTCTCCCTCATCTGGTTTTTTGTAACGTTGGCCATTTTGGGCCTTGCCCTCTGGCGTGGCCACACTTGGCTTTGGATATGCTTAGCTTTGTGGTGGGTTGGCTCTTCTTACGATGTCCTAATGCGCTACTATAGAAACACATCTCGCTTGTGGCCCGCTGTTTTGGCCGCACTGGTGGCCTTCTACGGAGTCGGATGGGAAGTTACGGAGATAGACCTTTTGGCTCCTTTCCAGCGATTTGACAAGATGAAGCCTTACCTTGTGGCTCTCCTCCAGCCCGACCTCATCCTGCATCCTGAGGAGAGGGAAGTCTTTCAAGTGCCTATTGAGATGCCCTGTGTAAAGGAGCCGCAGCCCAAAACCATAGGCCACAAGGAGACGATAACAGTTTCCTCCGGCTGTGCTTGGACCGGCGATACCCTTAAGGTTGAGGGGGAAACCTTAAGGCCGGGGTTTAAGGTGGAGCTTTGGTGGGTAAATCCCATAGGCGAACGCCAGCGAATCTTGAAGGGTGGCACTCCATTAACCCTGCAGACCGATGAGCATGGCCGCTTCACTGCCGAGTTCACAGTTCCAAAAGCTATTCCTGTAGGCTTTGAACCCAAACCGGGAGAGTACCAGGTTCACACTTTGCAAGTCCACTTGGTTAGAAGAGTGGGCATGATAAGGCCAAGCGATGCCTTGATAGAAGTAGCGCTCAAGATGGGCGAAACTATCGCCATCGCTTTACTGGCCACAACATTGGCAGTCATTGTAGCCGCACCTCTGTCTTTCTTAGGAGCCAGGAACATAATGGGAGGCTCTATCCCTACGCGTGCGATATATTACCTCATGCGCTTGTTCTTCAATGTGGTGCGCTCGGTAGAGCCGATGATTTTCGGGATTGTCTTTGTGGTATGGGTGGGACTTGGCTCCTTTGCCGGGATGCTGGCCTTAGTCGCTCACTCCATAGCTGCCTTAGGCAAGCTTTTCTCGGAAGTGGTGGAGCACATTGACCCAGGGCCGGTGGAGGCCATAAGTGCTACAGGGGCAAACAGGCTCCAAGTCATAAGGTATGCGGTCATCCCTCAAATCGTTCCCGACTTTGCTTCCTTTACCCTCTACCGCTGGGACATAAACGTGCGGATGTCAACGATTATAGGCTTCGTGGGGGGTGGGGGGATAGGCTTCCGGCTGAGCGAGTGGATTAGGCTCAGCGCTTACCGCCAGGTGGCTACGGCTGTGATAGGGATAGCTTTGGTGATTATAGCCCTGGACTACCTTAGCAGCCAGATCCGCAGGAGAATTGTGTAATGAAGGGGCCGTGGCGGATACCAATCATTTTGGGGATAATCATCGTTTACGCCCTATGCTGGCGTGCCGTGGGTATAGCGCCGAGCAAGTTCTTTGAACCTCAGGCGGCCCAGAGGGCAAGGGAGATTTTCACCGCCTTTGTCACCCCGGAAATACTAATCCCGGAGGTCTCCCGCCAAGCCGTAGAAGTGCCCTTCCGAGTGCCTTGTCCGCCTGGGGCCAAGAGCACCCCTGAGGTTTCTGGCCTCAGCCCGCAAATAGTGATGCCGGTGTGCGCTTCAGAGGGCGAGATTATAAAGGTGGAGGGCAGAGGTTTCCACCCCAAAAGCGATGTAATCCTTAGGTGGCGTTTTGCCCCAAGCTCGCAACTTCCCTTGGGCGGGGAACTTGTGGCGGCCAGGGTAAAGGCAAATGAGGATGGAAGCTTTGAGGCTCAGATAGAGGTAAGGCCGCTCCTGGCCCAAGAGGGCGGAGCCTCTCTCCAAGCCGAAGCGCAGTGGAGAACCGGAAGGCGAGTCGTAAGCCCTGCTTTAGTAAAGACTGCTGAGCTAATGGTCCAGACCATATTTTTGGCCCTCATGGCTACGACTTTCGCTACCGTAATCGCCATACCCATTTCCTTCTTAGCGGCCAGGAACATTATGGCCAAGGGGCCGGTAGGGACGGCAATCTATTACGCAGTGCGATGGGTTTTAGACTTAGTGCGGTCCATAGAGCCGATTGTAGTAGCGGCGATATTTGCCACCTGGGTTGGCTTTGGGCCATTTGCTGGAGTTTTGGCCCTCACGGTAGCTACAATCGTAAGCTTGGGGAAACTTTTCTCCGAAGTCATAGAGACCATAGACCCTGGCCCTGTGGAGGCTATAACTGCAACAGGGGCTAACCTATTGCAAGTAATCCGTTACGCCGTTGTCCCGCAGATAGTTCTCCCATTTTTGGCCTTCATCATCTACCACTGGGACATAAACATCCGCATTTCCACGGTGGTTGGCTTTGTGGGTGGGGGTGGTATAGGCTATCAGCTGAAGCTTTGGATTGATCAGACCGATTACCACAAAGCCGGCACGGCCGTTTGGGCCATTGTGGCTGTGGTTTCGGTTATGGATTACGTAAGCGCCAGGCTAAGGGAGGCGATAAAGTAAAACATCACTTAGCCCACCCCGTAGGCTTGTGGTTAACCAAAGCTCAGGGGACCATTTGTGGCGAGGTTGCCAGGGTAAGCTACTTGCCCCCCTTTTAACCTCCTTGCAGGAGCCAGCTTTACAGCTGAATTCCGGCGGAGGCGCTGGTTAGTTTTACCCATTACCTGCAGGTTACTCGCCGCCTGGGGCATCGCCCGAAGCAAGACCTTCTCAACGGCCGCTGGCCCTGTTGTCCCCTTTTTGCCCGTTATTTAAACGGCATTGATAGCCTATAATTGAACCTGCACAGAGTCAGCCCTCTTTAGGCATGACGACTAAATCTATCATCCGCCGAAAGATGCTCAGCTTGCGCCTCAGGTCCGGCCACTGGGTCGGATTATTCACTGCGGCTGGCAATTCCTCGGTGACAAAGAGGTACATTGTGCGCGGCAGAGCCTGGCCCCGAACCTGGATGCTGATGTCCCCCTGCTGGTATTTCTCCCAAGCCAGCCGGAAGGTCCGGTTGACTTCATCCATGGCTTGCTGAACTTTCTGGGCGTTTTCTTCTTCCAACGCCTGCTGCAATTGTTCCAGTGCATTTCGCATCTGTTCTAACACCATATTTTACCCCCCAAAGTTACGTAGCTACTTTTGTGCCATACCACAAAAGGAAAAATTGTTAATCCGCAATGAATGCCGCCCAACGGCCCGCGCATCAGCCGCCGCGAAGCGAGCGAAGCGGTCGGCTGGATGCGCTGGTTAGCAAGCGAAACTTGAAAATGTCCTGATGACGCTACAGGCGAACCCACTCTGTTCTCAACTTTTTCATTTTAAAAAGGGAAAT